>NZ_JBSFDA010000165.1:0-22656 GCF_053593675.1 Streptomyces sp. NPDC002156
GGGGGTCACCGGGTGGGGGGGGGGGGCACGGCCCTCAGCGGCAGGTCCCGACCACACACTCAGGTCAGGCCAGGCTCTCGACGGTGGTGCGAACCTTGGCGATGATGTCGGCCGGGATCGGGGCGTAGTCGATACCGCTCAGGATGCCCTGGCCCTCTTCGCTGGTGATGTAGCGGAGGAAGGCCTTGGTGGCGGGCAGGGTGTCCGCCTTGTTGCCCTTGTCGCAGATGATCTCGTACGTCACCAGGGTGATCGGGTACGCGCCGTCCGCCGTGGTCTTGTAGTCGAGCTTCAGCGAGTAGTCGTTGCCGGTGCCGACGACCTGGGCGGCGGCGATGGCCTTGGTGGCACCGTCGGAGGTGGGCTTGACCGGGGCGCTGGCGCCCGTGTCGATGGCCACCGTGGACAGCTCCTTGGCGTACGACTGCTCCATGTAACCGATCGCGCCCTCGGTCTGCTTGACCCCCGCCGCGATGCCGGAGGAACCGGAGGCCGCCTGGCCGCCCTCGGCCTGCCAGGCCTTGCCGCCCTCGTACTTCCAGTTCTCGGGGGTGGTGGCGATCAGGTACTTGGTGAGGTTGTCCGTGGTGCCGGACTCCTCGGAGCGGTGGAAGGGCTGGATCTTGGTGCTCGGCAGCGTCGCGTCCGGGTTCAGCGCCTTGATGGCGGCGTCGTCCCAGTTCTTGATCTTGCTGTCGAAGATCTTCGCGAGGGTGGGCGCGTCCAGGACCAGGTTGTCGACACCCGGGAGGTTGTAGGCGAGCGCGATGGCGCCGCCGACGGCCGGGAGGTCGATGGCGGTGCCGCCGGTGCAGACCGACTTCGACTCGGTGACCTCTTCGGGCTTCAGCGCGGAGTCGGAGCCGGCGAAGGCGACCGTGCCCTGCGTGAACGCGGTGACACCGGCGCCGGAGCCGCCGCCCTTGTAGTTGATCTGCACGCCGGTGCAGGCAGCGGTGAAGTTCTTCACCCAGGCGTCGATCGCGTTCTTCTGCGCGGAGGAGCCGTCGGCGAGCAGCTGGCCCTTGGCGTCGTCGCACTTGATGGTGCTGTTGGCGTTCGTGGTGGCGCTGCCCGTGGCGTCCGTACCGCCGCCGGTGTCGTCGGAGCCGCACGCCGTGAGGGCCAGGGCGCCGGAGACGGCGAGAGCACCGAGGGTGAGGGCCCGCCGGTTCATGCGCTGAAGCTTCACTTTCGGGTGTTCCTTCCAGGAGCCGCCGTCCTGAAATTCCGGCGGCGTGCGAGGTAACGAAGAATGGGCGGCACACAGGCGTCCAAGAGACACACCGAGCACCGGGTAGGGCCGAAATTAGGCAGATCAGGTGAAGCCACCTACGGGCGCAGGTAAACGGAGGGTGAACCCCTGCGGTCGGTGCGGTGAGGTCACGGAATGCTCACGGGGAGAACACGTGTGGGTCCCGACCGGAGGAACGCCCCCGACGGGCCGACTCGTGCGGTACAAGCCCCGGAAGCCGGACGGAAACCTGACGGAACCCATCCTTCCACTTCCTCCCGTGAACACGTCCGATGATGGAACCCACGATCCATGGAACCCGTCTCGTTCGACGGGAGCCAACGCGGGCTCAAACGGAGGAACCGAAGAAACCGAGGAGCACCATGCAGCGGCGTACGTTCATGGGAGGCGGCGTGGCCGCCCTGGCCGCGGTGACGACGACGGCGTGCACGGGCGCGAAGGGCGACACGGGCGCGCAGGCGGACACGGGAGGCGCGACCCGCACGACGACAACGCCCCTCACCTCCACGAGCGCCTCGGCCCCCGCCAACTGGACGGCCCTCGGCCGCGACCTCGACGGCCCGCTCGTCCGCCCCGGTGACGCCTCCTGGGCAGCGGCCCGGCAGCTCTACAACACCCGCTTCGACGGACTGAAACCAGCCGCGGTGGCGTACGTCTCCCACGCGGACGACATCCGTACGGCGCTGTCGTACGCCCGCGCCCACTCGGTCCCCGTGGCGATCCGCAACGGCGGCCACTCGTACGCGGGTTGGTCCTCGGGCAACGGCCGCCTGATCATCGACGTATCAAAACTGAACCGCGTCCGCGCGTCCGGCGGCACAGCGGTAGTAGGGGCGGGCTCGAAACTGATCGACGTCTACCGCGCCCTGACGGCGAAGGGCGTCACGATCCCGGCGGGCTCGTGCCCGACGGTCGGGGTCTCGGGCCTGACGCTGGGCGGCGGCCACGGAGTGGTGTCGAGGGCGTACGGCCTGACCTGCGACAGCCTGACCCAGGCGACGCTGATCACGGCGGACGGCCGCGAACTGACGGCGAACGCCACAACGAACAAGGACCTCTTCTGGGCCCTCCGAGGCGCCGGCAACGGCAACTTCGGCGTGGTCACGGAACTCCACTTCCGCACCCACCCGGCACCGCAGGCGGTGTCGGCGTACATGTCCTGGCCGTGGCGGAAGGCGGCGGCGGTGATGAAGGCCTGGCAGGAGTGGGGCCCGACCCAGCCGGACGAGATCTGGTCGTCCCTGCACGTGGCCAACACGGCCGGCGGCACCCCGACGATCTCGATCACGGCGTTCTCGCTGGGCGGCTACACGGACCTGCAGAACGCGGTGGACCGCCTGGCGGACAGAATCGGTTCTCCGGCCGCGAGCGTCTCCCTGAAGCGCCGCTCGTACGAGGAGTCGATGGAGGTGTACGCGGGCTGCTCGTCCTTCGCGACGAACGCGCAGTGCCACCTCCCCGGCTCAACCCCGGGCCGCTCCCCGCAGGGCGCCCTGGGCCGGGAAACGTACGCGGCCCGCTCGGACTTCTACGACCGCTCACTGTCTGCCACGGGCATCCAGACCCTCCTCGCCGAGATGACATCGGTGCGGGGCGGCTCGGGCAGCATCGCGTTCACGGCACTGGGCGGCGCGGTGAACCGGGTCTCCCCGACGGCGACGGCATTCGTCCACCGCCGCTCCAGGATGCTGGCCCAGTACATCGTGTCCTGGCGCGCGGGCACGACAGGCAGCACAGCCCAGTCCTGGCTGACGAAGGCCCACCAGTCGATGTCCCCGTACGCCTCGGGCGCCGCCTACCAGAACTACACGGACCCCACCCTGAAGAACTGGCGCAAGGCGTACTACGGGGACGCGGCGACCCGCCTCCAGAAACTGAAGCACCAGTACGACCCGGACCGCGTGTTCACGTACCCGCAGGCCCTGTAGGGGCTACGCGGTCGACCCGAAGTCCTGGGTCCAGTAATAACCCGGCTGCGCCAGGCCGATGCCAATCTCCTTGAAGCCGCAGTTGAGGATGTTGGCCTTGTGACCGGCGCTGTTCATCCAGCCGTCCATGACGCTCTCGGGAGAGGTGTAGCCGGCGGCGACGTTCTCGCCCGCCGACCTGAACGCGTAGCCGACCCGGGAGAGCCGGTCGCTCATGGACGAACCGTCGGAGCCGGTGTGCGACATGTTCTGGTGATCGGCCATGTCCTGGCTGTGGTCCTGAGCGGCCTTGGTGAGTTTGGCGTTCTCGGTCAGCGGTGCACAACCCGCCTTCGCGCGTTCGGCGTTGACCAGAACCAGCACACGATCCGTGGGACCGGACTCCGCACTGGCGGAGGCGCTGGGAGTACTGCTGGTGCTCGTGGCCTCCGGAGTGCTCGACGGGGAGCTGGACTCCAGCGTGCCGGCGGTGGGCGTGACGGTCGGGCTGCTGGACGCCGAAGGCGACGCGCTCGGGGAGGCGCTGGCGGGAGAGGCGCTCGGGGTGCCGGACGAAGTGGCAGAGGCGGGGCCGGCCGAGGCGGAGACCGACGCGGAGGCGGACGCGACAGGCGACCGTGAGGGCTTCGGACGGGCCACCGGATCCGACGTGCCCCAACCCCACCAGGAGAACGAGACGACGCTCCAGCCGCCCAGCCCGTTGCCGCTCGCCTGGGCGGCCGAGGGAATGCCCACGGCTCCGACCGCCACGACGACAGCTGCGGCACCGGCCATTTTCCGGCGCTTCGATTTCGGGTGCTTCGATTCCTGGCGTTTCGATTTCAGGCGGTGCTTGGTCATACCTGGCCTCATTCACTGGTCGCGAGCCCGGTCATTATGGGGATCGCCGGGCACCCCGGGCAACGAACACCCGCGCCGCCGACCCCAGAACACAAGGCTGTGCGAATCCGGCCGTCTTCACACTCCCTCGAACACCCGCACACACTTGTGACCAGGCCGAAGACGCTTCCCCGCAGCCGCGCCCACCGGCCTGAAGGATCAGTGGAATTACCCCATCTGCGGCAACAAGCACCCGATTGGCCTTCAAAAGAACATAATTACGGCCTTCGGCAATCAGCCGATCAACGCCATCACACACAATTCCGGCGTGACGCACATCACTTCAATTCGAGGTGTACGGAATTACACCGCTCCCACGAGCTTCGAATCATCGGCCTCACGGCGGCAACCTGACAGCGACGGGCGGCAACTGAAGGAGGGGAAGTCCGTCACAACGATTGACCCCGGCCTCACGCGGCTCTACGTTACCCACGCCTCCCCAGTTTGAATCGATTCAACCATTCCGTGCAAGTCGCGAGTGAGGAGTCGTAATGATCAGCAGGAGGAACATTCTCGTGGCCGCGACCGCCACGGTCGCGGCGGCAACCGTCGACGGCGGACCCGCGACGGCCGCGCCGGCGCCCGGCACCACGACCGCACCGGCGTCCGGACAGGCTCGCGTTCGCGTCACCGCCCCGACCGTGGAGTACGTCCGCCACCCCCTAGGCCTCGACGCCCAACACCCGCGACTGAGCTGGCCGTTGACTTCCAAGAAGACCGGCGTGGCGCAGAGCGCGTACCAGATCCGGGTGGCCACAAGCCCCCGACTCCTCTCCCACTCCGACGTCTGGGACAGCGGAAAGGTCACGTCCACCGAGTCCGCCCTCGTCCCCTACGCGGGCCCCGCACTCGCACCACGGACGCGCTACCACTGGTCCGTACGCGTCTGGGACACCGACGGACAGGTCTCCGGCTGGAGCGCGCCCTCCTGGTGGGAGACCGGGCTCATGGACACCGGCCAGTGGACCGCCGACTGGATCTCCGCACCGGCGGACCTCACGGACGCGCCGTCCTTCGAGGGCGGTTCCTGGATCTGGTTCCCCGAGGGCGACCCGACCAACAGCGTCCCGGCGGCGACCCGTTGGTTCCGCGGCAGGGCCCAACTCCCCGACGGGGTCGCGTCGGCGACCCTCGCCATCACCGCCGACAACGTGTACGCCGTCTCCGTGAACGGCGTCGAGGTGGCCCACACGGACCTCGACACGGACCACGAGGACTGGCGCCGCCCGGCCGTGATCGACGTACTGGACCAGGTGCGGGCCGGTGACAACGTTATCTCCGTCTCCGCCACCAACGCGACCGTGGGCCCGGCGGGGCTCATCGCGGTCCTCGTCGTCCGTACCGCCTCCGGTGAGCAGAAGGTGTTCACTGACGGCTCCTGGAAGGCCACGAACCAGGAACCCCCCGCGGACTGGCGCGAGTTCGGCTTCGACGACGGCGGCTGGCCGACGGCCAGGGTGGCTGCCGCGTGGGGCGGCGGGCCGTGGGGAAGGGTCGTCCCGGTCTCGTACGCCGTCACCCAACTGCGGCACGAATTCCGCCTCCCGCGCCGAAAGGTGGCACGCGCGCGCCTCTACGCCACGGCACTCGGCCTGTACGAGGCCCACCTCAACGGCAGCAGAGTGGGCACCGACGAGCTCGCCCCCGGCTGGACGGACTACCGCACCCGCGTCCAGTACCAGACGTACGACGTCACCACGCTCCTCCGCCCAGGCGCCAACGCCATCGGCGCCTACCTGGCACCCGGCTGGTACGCCGGCAACGTAGGCATGTTCGGCCCAGGCCAGTACGGCCAACACCCGTCCCTCCTCGCGCAATTGGAGGTGGAGTACGCGGACGGCACGACGGAGCGCATCACATCGGGCACCGACTGGCGGGCGACCACCGGCCCGATCGTCGCCGCCGACCTCCTGAACGGCGAGACGTACGACGCCCGCAAGGAGACCCCCGGCTGGACCTCGCCCGGCTTCGACGACGGGAGTTGGCTCGGTGTACGCGATGCAGGGGACGTCGGCCCCGGCCTGATCGTCGCGCAGGTGGACGGCCCGGTACGCGTGGAACAAGAACTGACGCCACAACAGATCACCCAACCCAAGCCCGGCGTCTACGTGTTCGACCTCGGCCAGAACATGGTCGGCTCGGTACGCCTGCGTGTGTCGGGCGACGCGGGGACGACGGTCCGCCTCAGACACGCCGAGGTGCTCAACCCCGACGGCACCCTCTACACCGCGAACCTGCGAAGCGCGGCGGCGACGGACACGTACACCCTGAAAGGGCAGGGGAAGCAGGAGATCTACGAACCCCGCTTCACCTTCCACGGATTCCGCTACGTAGAGGTGACCGGTCTCCCGGGCTCGCCCACCGCCAAGGCGGTCACCGGCCGGGTCATGCACACCTCGGCCCCCCTCACCCTCGACTTCGAGACCGACGTACCGATGCTCAACCAGCTGCACCACAACATCACTTGGGGCCAGCGCGGCAACTTCCTCTCCGTCCCGACGGACACACCCGCGCGCGACGAGCGCCTGGGCTGGACGGGAGACATCAACGTCTTCGCGCCCACGGCCGCGTACACGATGGAGTCGGCCCGCTTCCTGTCCAAGTGGCTCGTCGACCTCCGGGACTCCCGGACCGCGGAGGGCGCGTTCACGGACGTGGCGCCGGTGGTCGGCACCCTGGGCGACGGCACGGCCGGCTGGGGCGACGCGGGCGTCACGGTCCCGTGGGCCCTCTACCAGGCATACGGCGACCGCCAGACCCTGACGGACGCCTGGCCATCGGTCCAAGCCTGGCTGACGTACCTGGAGCGGAACAGCGACCGTCTACTCCGCCCCGCACAGGGATACGGCGACTGGCTGAACGTCGACGACGAGACCCCCAAGGACGTCATCGCGACCGCGTACTTCGCCCACAGCGCCGACCTGGCGGCCCGCATAGCAAGGGAGTTGGGCGAGGACGCCACCCCGTACAGCGACCTCTTCACCCGCATACGCACGGCCTTCCAGAACGCCTACGTCACGCCCGACGCCCGCATCAAGGGCGACACACAGACGGCGTACGTCCTGGCCCTGTCGATGGACCTACTGCCGGAGGCGCTACGAACAACCGCGGCAGACCGGCTGGTCGCTCTCCTCAGGGCCAAGGACTGGCACCTGTCGACGGGCTTCCTGGGCACTCCCCGCCTCCTACCCGTCCTCACGGACACGGGCCACACCGACATCGCCTACCGCCTGCTGGAGCAACGCTCCTTCCCCAGCTGGGGCTACCAGATCGACCGGGGCGCGACCACGATGTGGGAACGCTGGGACTCCATCCGCCCCGACGGCAGCTTCCAGACCCCGGACATGAACTCCTTCAACCACTACGCCTACGGCTCGGTCGGCGAATGGATGTACACGAACATCGCCGGCATCGCGCCAGGCCGCCCGGGTTACCGCGAAATCATCATCCGCCCCCGCCCCGGCGGAACGGTAACCACCGCCCGAGCCACGTTCACGTCGCCCTACGGCCCCGTCTCCACCCACTGGCGCCAACGGCCCGACCACTTCACCCTGACGTGCAAGGTGCCCCCCAACACGACCGCCGAGGTATGGATCCCCACGCCCACCCCAAAGACGATCACCCACACACAAGGAACGTTCCTACGCCAGGAGGAGGGCTGCGCGATCTACCGGGTGGGCTCCGGCACCCACCGCTTCACCACCTGATCAGACGGGTACGCGCACTGATTTTCAGCCCGTCCGGCGTTTGAGAACGAGGCCGGCACCATCCAGCCCGTCCGGCGTTTGAGGACGAGCGCGTTCAGCGCGAAAGGGGGGTCTGGGGGCGCAGCCCCCAGGGATGGGACGGGTAGGGGCGGAGGGGGCGAGAAACCCGGCGGCTACGCCGCCAAATCCCGCTCCCCAGCCCCGGCCCCGGCCCCCGCCTCCGAGTCGGCCCCCGCCCGAGCCCCCGGCACCACAGCCCCCCGCCCCGCACCCGAACCAGCCCCAGACCCAGCCCCCCGAGCCCGAATCAACACCCCACCCCACCCAGACCCCTCAACAGCCCGAGTAACCGGAGTAAGCAAAGCCATAGCCACCGGCGACAGCAACAACGCAACCGCGGTCCCCAGCGCGAACCCACCCACCACATCCGTCGGGTAGTGCACCCCCATGTACACCCGACAGAACCCCTCCACCAACGCGATCCCTATCCCCACCAGCCCGAACCGCCGGTTCGCCACGAACAGCCCGACCCCCATAGCCATGGTGATCGTCGCGTGATCGCTCACGAACGAGTAGTCGGTCTTCCCGGAGACCAGAACCTCAAGCCCCTGATGGTCCAGAAAAGGACGGGGCCGCTCCACGAACCCCCGTATGGGGATGTTCACGAGCACGGCGATCGCCGCGGCAAGCGGCGCCCAGATCAACGCGGCGACAGACACAGCCGCGTCATCCCCACCCCGCCGCCGCACACTCCACCAGCACCAGACCACCAGCACCACCATCGCGGCCAGCAGCCCGTACTCCCCCACGACCTCGACACCCCGGTCGAACCACCGAGGCGCGTCCTTGGCCAGGCCATTGATGTCATAGAGCAGGTCGACGTCGGGGTTCGACCCGGATTCGGCGAGTCCAGCCATGGTGCTGCGGCCCCTTCGTCGTCATCTCCAGAGCGCACTGGTTCGTGCGCCGTTCCTGCTCACCCGTGACGTAGAAACCCCCGCCCCGCCACCACCGCCTGACACGTGACATGACATGACACGAGCAAGCAGGAGCGACCGCCGACAGCGAATCCACTACTGGACCAGGAACGCACGGTCTCCGTTAATACGTTCCACTCTCCACCGAATGATCACGCAGACGTTATCGAAGAGAGACAGATACTCGCAGCTCAGGGGATGGTTTCACGCTGCGCTCACACCGCGGTGGGCAACGCTTTCGCGCCATCTTCGGTCACCCGGGTCGCCCCGAAGTAATCGGGGGTGTCGATCGGATCGAACCGAATGACCGCACCGGTCCGGGGGGCGTCAATCATGTAACCGCCACCCACATAAATCCCGACATGCCGGATGGCCCGCGAGTTGGTGAGGTCGTCGGAGAAGAACACGAGGTCACCCGGCAGCAGCTCGTCCCGCGAGGGATGCGGCCCGGCGTTGTACTGATCGTTCGCCACCCTCGGCAGCGTGACCCCCACACTCTCGTACGCGGCCTGCGTGAGCCCGGAGCAGTCGAAGCGTCCGCCCTGCTCAGCGGTACCGGTGCCGCCCCAGAGATAGGGCGTGCCGAGCTTCCCCTGGGCGTAGGTGATCGCGGCGGCGGCCTGCTCGGAGGGGTCGACGCGCCCCACAGGAGCCGCAAAGCTGGCCTGCAGCGTGGTGATGGTCTTCACATAGTTCTGGGTCTCCGCATACGGCGGCACACCCCCGTATTTGATGACGGCGTACGCCCCCGCGTTGTAAGCGGCGAGCATGTTGTGCGTCGGGTCCCCGGGGGCGTCCTTCACGTACGAGGCGAGCTCGCAGTCGTACGAAGCGGCCGACGGAATCGCGTCATTCGGATCCCACACATCCCGGTCGCCGTCACCGTCGCCGTCGATTCCGTGCGTGGCCCAGGTGCCGGGGATGAATTGCGCTATCCCTTCCGCCTTTGCCGGACTCTTCGCATTCGGATTGAATCCGCTCTCCTGGTACAGCTGTGCGGCGAGGAGCGCGGGATTGATGGCGGGGCACAGATTGCCCCACTTCTGTACGAGTGCCGAATACGCGGCCGGCACGGCCCCCTTGGCGAGCGCGACGCTCCCACTGCCGACCCCACCGGCGACGTTCCCGGCGACAAGGTAGACGCCCACGACGAGCAGCATCACGAAGCTGAGGGCGCCCCCGACGGCGACACTCGCCACGATCCATGCCTTACGCACCGTCAACCGCCCCTCACCGCCCGGGATTACGCCCACGTCAGTGTAGAGGCGCTACCCACTCCTGTGGGTGATCATGACGATTCGCGCCGCCCATCACGAGGAGCCGCCGAACCGGGCGGCCTCCCGATACAAGGCGGCAGCCGCACTCCCCAGCACGGCGCTGTAGGACACATCATCAGTGGCCCCACCCTGCTCGAACCCCCCAAGCACCCCCACCACCTCCCCCTCCCCGTCCACCCAGGGACTCCCGCTGGTCCCGTCGGTGAAGTCGGGACACTCGATGCGCTGCTGCGTACGGCTGTGCACGGTAGGCCGGTTGGTACAGCTGACGGCCGCATCGAGCACATTGGGATAGCCGGTGACGACGACATCACTGCCCCCGGTGGCCCGCCCGGAGACAAAGACATTCGCCCCGACCACGTCCTCCAGTTCCCGCCCACCCTTGGAGGCATTCGGGGCGACGACGGCAAAGGCGAAGTCGCTGTCCTCGTCGGACCGATCGCTCCAGGCCCTCGGCACAAAGGTCTTGGCCACCCGCCACACCCCGTACGGCGCCCGGCCGTCCCGATACCCCGGCACGAAGACGACGTCGGTGTCCCCGTCCCCGCTCAGACAGTGCGCGGCGGTAAGAATCAGATCCCGCCCACCACTACGCACAACAGAAGCCGTACAGAAGTGCCCACCTTCCAGATCCCCGTTGAACAAGGCCCCCACCCGAGCACTGGGCGGCGGAACCGCACGGGCCACGGCGGCAACACGGGGAGAACCAGAGGCGGCGCTCCCGGGGGCGGCCCCGGAGACGGAGGTGAGGGCGAGCAGCGCGACGACGGAGAGCAGCGCGTACCGCCGGTTGCCAGGGGTCCGAGTGATCCGCTTCATCAGGGGCAACTCTGACGCGCGAAATCAAGAACGGGTACGGCTCCTCGCTGAGAATCTCGCGTGAAGCCGTAAAAAGGGTCACCCCCCGGACCTGCGGGTCGAACGCGGAGCCGCACCGTACACGGGAAAGCCGTCCGTCACGATCTCGATGCCGAACGGCTCGGGCAGCAGAACGGACTCCCCGAACTTGCCAGGCAGCACATCACGGTAGGCACCGTTGTCCGGACGGGTGTGCAGAGCCCAGGTGCCCTTCCTGGGATCGATGACAAAGAGAACAGGCACACGGGCTACGGCGTACCAGTCGGCCTTGTCCCTGATGTCCCGGGACTTCTCGGACTGCGAGATGACCTCGACGACCAGGGCGGCGTCCGCGACGTCGGCCAACCAGTCGTCGTCCTCCTCCCATTCGAGGGGCAGCACGATCAGGTCTGGCGTCGCGTAGTCGTCCGGATCCTCGGGCATGGCGATCGAGGACACCTCGTACACGTCCAGTCCGTCAGGCAGAGCCGCCGCCTCGAGCTGCCGGCGCAACTGCTTGACCACACCCGCGTGTTTTCCACGCGGAGTAAGGGACATCACGAGCTTTCCTCCCAAGATCTGCACGCGCAGACCTGTCGCGTCCTCGATCTTCTCGGCGATCTCGCGCAGATTCCCCGGCCGGGGTCGCGGATACATCCAGGCACCGGGCGACACGGACATGGCTCGCCGCCTCCGTCCCTCCACCTCTGCGGCTGCGCGAACGGAGTCGGTGGGAGGTCCGACATCCCGCTCGGCGTCGAATCCACCGTACTGTGCGCCCCCTTCCCCTGCCTCGGTCTCCGGGCCCGTACGTGTACACGTGATCGCCTTGCGTCGCTGTTCGAGCTGCGTCACACCGCCCCCTCCATCACACTCCGGCAATCCATAATCACTCTAGGTCACTCCACTGACACTCGACCCACAGCAACTTCCCACCCTTCGAGGCCCCCAGCTCCCGCAGCACGGACACACCCCACGAATCCGCACAGGCCCGCACGAGATGAAGCCCCCGCCCGCATTCACCACCCTCCTCACCACCCTCAAGGCCGACACATCCCCGTCGGCGGCAACCACCCCCGGAATCGAGGTCGCCCTCGGCGAAACCCCCGACGCCCCCGTCCACCTCCGCTCGACCGCCACCCCCGACATCGTCGTCACCACCGACCACGACAAGTGAAACGCCTTCGTCCTCGGCGTACGAGCGGGCGAGTTCGACCACTTCGTCTAGAGCCCCTCGGACCCGTCCAACTCCTCCCACACCCGAGCCCAGGTACGACTGTCCAGACTGTCGAGCGGACCAATACGGGAGAGCTCGACGCCGTCCCGCCCGAAAGCCACGACGACGGGCCGAGACCCGCGACTGACCTGGGGCCCCTTCCAGGCAGCGACGACCCTGCGCTGCCCCGAAGCCTCGAACCGGCGGTCGCCGACGAGGATGTGGCCGACATCCCGCCCGAGGTAGACCAGAACGCAGCCGATCCATGGCGCCGTCTCGATGGAGCGCGGCGGGTCAAGACGCCGGGCAAGGCTGAGCGTGCCCCCGCCGCCGCGTATCTCGATCACGTCGACATCAGCGTCGGCAGGACCGTCCACGGAACCACTGCTGCCCCCCGGATACCGCCACTGCCCGCCGTACCGCTCCAGGAACTCGATGTGTTCCCGCGCCACAGACTCCCGCGCCCCCGGCCGCCACACCATCCACACCGCCCCCACCCCGGCACCGGCATCGAGATCCGCCGACACCACCGTCAGCACCCGCCTCGGCATCCACCAGGGCTGCGCCTCACCCCCACCCAGCAACCTCCGCACCACCCCCGGCAACAAACGCACCACAACCCCCGCCTGAACCCCCGTCAAACCCCAGACCACCACACACCCCCCCACCCGGAACCCTGTGAACACCCCCACCCACCCCCATCCACAACCTGTGAACCACCTGTGCCCACAGTCAAGCCACCCCCACCCCCCACCCATCACCCCGTAAGTGATCAGTAACCCCCAACCCGCCTTCAGTCACGCGGAAGTCAGGATTCCGAAACCCATCTTGTTGTCACGTACCCAACAAGCCAATGTCATCGGCGGGCCGCCAACCCGCCGCCGGGGACACCGCACCGGCGGCAAGCACCACCACCCGCACCGCCCCTGACCACCCCCTCACCAGGAGGCTGTACGTTGCGTACGACACCCCCCAACAGCGAGTCCACGCACGGCAGATGGCGCCGCATAGGCACCGCGGCCGTCGCCACCGCCGCGCTCGCCCTCGCCGGACTCGGCACCGCGGCCCACGCCAGTGCGGCGCCCGCGCCCCAGAAGGTCACCGCCAAGACCATCGCCGCACAGGTCGCCAAGGCCCATGTGAGCTACACCAACCAGTGTGACGCGACCCCCGCCAAGGGCTTCGCCTCCTGCAACGCCCTGCGCGTCACCGGCGGCACCACCGCCTTCCAGGAGGAGCAGGCCGCGAAGAAGGGTCTGACGACCCCCGCGACCATCAAGCCCAACGCCGCCTCCGCCACCCCCACCGGCTACGGCCCCAGCGACCTCCAGGACGCCTACGGCCTGACCTCGGCCTCCGCCTCCAACGGCTCCGGCGAGACCATCGCGATCGTCGACGCGTACGACAACCCGTACGCCGAGTCGGACCTCGCCAAGTACCGCTCCTACTACGGCCTCTCCGCCTGCACCACGGCCAACGGCTGCTTCAAGAAGGTCAGCCAGACCGGCTCCACGACCTCCCTCCCCGCCACCGACTCGGGCTGGGCCGGTGAGATCTCGCTCGACCTCGACATGGCCAGCGCGATCTGCCCGAACTGCAACCTCCTGCTCGTCGAGGCCAAGTCCTCCTCCATGGCCAACCTCGGTACGGCCGTGAACCGCGCGGTCACCCTGGGCGCCAAGTTCGTCTCCAACAGCTACGGCGGCTCGGAGTCCTCCTCCGACACCTCGTACGACTCCTCGTACTTCAACCACCCGGGCGTAGCCATCACCGTCAGCTCCGGCGACGACGCGTACGGCACCGAGTACCCGGCAGCCTCCAAGTACGTGACGGCCGTCGGCGGCACCGCGCTCTCGACGTCCTCCAACAGCCGAGGCTGGACCGAGAAGGTCTGGTACCAGACGAACTCCGACGGCAGCGTCTCCGGCCCCGGCTCCGGCTGCTCCAGCTACGACGCCAAGCCGACCTGGCAGACCGACACGGGCTGCACCAAGCGCACCGTCGCCGACGTCTCGGCCGACGCCGCCCCGGCGACCGGCGTCTCCGTCTACGACACCTACAACGACGGCTGGGTCACCTTCGGCGGCACCAGTGCCTCCTCGCCGATCATCGCGAGCGTCTACGCCCTCGCCGGCACCCCCGGCAGCAGCGACTACCCCGCCTCGTACCCCTACGCGGCGGCCGGCACCTCGGCGCTGAACGACGTCACGTCCGGCAACAACGGCACCTGCTCCACGAGCTACTTCTGCACCGCCACGTCCGGCTACGACGGCCCGACCGGCTGGGGCACCCCGGAGGGCCTGGACGCCTTCACCGGCTGACCTGAACGATCAGATCCAGCCAATACACAAAACGCCACCGGAGGTCGTGGGGACCACCGGCGGGCACTGGGGAACGGGCCGCGGCTACCAGCCGCGGCCCGTCGCCATGTCCGAGGTCCGCGATAGCCTGGCCTACACCTGGAGACGGACCGTCAGAAACGGTCCGTGACCACCCTGGTGGCCAGGGGTGGACAACGACGGAACCACACCACAGGTTTCGCTCACACTTCATTGCCCGGCGTAACCAGCCGTGATACACAGAGTGACGATAAAGGTTTTCGTACGAAACCCGCCAATCAATGACTCCAAGTCGACATACGACAGTGTCATTGTCGGCGAGAATGGGCCTGACCTCTGCGCTGCGGCAGGGGGCGCGCGGAACTACCCGACAGGGGCGGTGACTTAGGTGACTTACAAGTGGCTTGCGGCCGAAAAGGGCGACATCAACACCATCATCGGCGGGATCGCTCCGGACTGGGGCCCCTTCGGCAGCCTGGGCACCGAAGCGAAGACGATGGTCCAGGTCGTGATGGCCGTGGCCATCCTGATGTGCCTCGGCATCGCGATCTGGGGTGCGGCGAAACAGCGCATCGGCGCGACAGCCCTGCGCGACACCTTCAGCGCGGAACAGGGCAAGGGCCTCATCATCGCGGGCCTGACGGGCGTGTTCATCATCGGCTCACTCGGCACCCTCTTCACCATCGTGTACGGCATGGCCGTGTAGCCGGCGCCACCCACGCGTGGCGCTTCTCCAGTCGGACCGCCGGGCGTACCCGGTTCTCCCCTCCCACCACCACCCACCCGTCGTGCCCACCGACTGAGGTTGCGTCTCCCTGATGTCGAGTCACCACACCGCGCCCGCGCGGGAACCAGCACGGCTACCGTCGTACTGTCACGTGTTCGTGTTCCCGTACACGTGGATTCGACACAAGGTCGAGGGGACGGACGCCGGATGAGTCTCGGTGACGGGCAGAGCCAGAGCAACGGCGATTCCGCGCGCCCCGACGACGGCGGGTACGGCGGCTCCGGCCAGACCCGGACCCGCTACCACGACCAGGGAAACGGCGGCCTCTACGGCGGCGCGCGCCGCCCCAAGTCGTCGCGGGGCATGGTGACGGCGGTCGGCGTGGTCGTCCTGCTGATCGCGGCGATCGCCTTCGCGAACCGTGGAGGAGACGATTCCTCTACCTCCTCGTCCTCCTCCACCGCGGGCAGCGGCTCCGGCAGCGCGAACCAGCCCGATACGGCGGCCACCGCGGCCTCCGGCGAGCAGCCGGTCACGAAGAAGGCGGCGGGCATCCCGTCCGGGTTCGCGCACGACCGACAGGGCGCCCAGTCCGCGGCGGCCAACTACGCGGTGTCCCTGGGCTCGACCGGCATGTTCCGCAAGGACAGCCGCGACAAGATCGTCGACGCCCTCTTCACCACCGAGGCCGCCGCCAAACTCAAGGCATCCCTGGACAAGGCCTACTCCGCGAGCCTCCTCGCCAGACTCGGCCTCGACGCGAACGGCAACGCCCCCGAGGGCAGCACGTTCGTCTCGCGCGTGACCCCGGTCGGCACGAAGACCGTGGCGTACGGCGACACCACCGCCACGGTCGAGGTCTGGTACGTCGGCCTGAGCGGCATCGCCGGGGAGACCTCCACCAGCCCGGTCACCTCGTCCTGGAACACCTGGACCTACGACATGCGTTGGTCGGGCGACGACTGGAAGGTCGTCTCCTACACGGAGAAGGACGGCCCCACCCCGGTCCCGGGTGACGACAGGGCCGCCGCCTCCGACGAGATCAGCAAGGCCATCGACGAGTACGGAGGGTTCACCTATGCCCGGTAACACGCCAGGTAGGCCCTACCTCGTACTCAAGCTCGCCGGCGCGGTGACAGCCGTACAGACGGCGGCCGTACTCCTGGCGTCCCAGGCGTACGCGGCCCCGACACCGTCCCCCTCGCCGTCGGCCTCGTCCACGGCCGGCAACCCTGACTGCGCGCTGCTCCCCGACGCGGCCAAGGAGGTCTGCGAAGGCCAGCAGGGCTCCGGCTCGGGATCGGTCACAAACCCCGCCTCCACCCTCGACCCGCTGTCCTCCCTCGCCAAGGGGTGTGCCGACGCCGCCTCCTGGACGGTCGACAAGCTCAGCGAGGCCGTGAAGGACACCGCCAACGTCGACTTCACCAACACCAAGTTCCTCCAGCAGTACGCGGTCGTGTTCGCCGCGTCCACCGTCCTGACCCTGGTGCTGTGGCTGCTCGCGGTCGCCAAGCGGGCCATGCGAGGCGTCCCCCTCACCACGGCCATCTCCGAGGCGATCGGCTTCCTCTGGCTGACCGTCCTGGCCTCCGCCTTCACGCCCCTCATCCTCTACACCGTCGTCTCGGCGACCGACGGCGTCACCGAGGTCCTCGCGAGCGCGACCGGCGACCAGACCGACACGTTCTTCGGCACCTTCTCCGGAGCCCTGGCCAAGGGCGAGGACATCGGCGGCGGCCCGATCATGCTGATCGTGGTCTCCATGGTGTCGATCCTCGCGGCCGGCGTCCTCTGGCTGGAACTGGTCATCCGGGCCGCCCTGCTGTACGTCGGCGCCCTGCTCGGCACAGTCGTGTACGCGGGGCTGGTCGACAAGAACCTGTGGGGGCACGTCCGCCGCTGGGCCGGCATCATGATCGCGGTCATCCTGGTCAAACCGGTGATCGCCATCGTGCTCGGCCTCGCGGGCGCGCTGGCCACGGACGACAACGGCCCGGACGCCTTCTCGGCTGTCGTCTCCGGCCTCTCCATCATCCTCCTCGCCATCTTCGCGAGCGCGATGATCTACCGCTTCGTCCCGGGCTTCGGCGACGAGGTCGCCAACTCCCGCAACAACCGCATCATGCAGGGCGCCGAGAGCAAGGCCGCCGCTGTCATCAGCTCCCCGGCGACCCTCGTCGCCCAGGGCATCAAGACCCACAGCAGCCGGGCGGACAACAACGGGGGCGGTGGAGGCGGCGGCCAGTCGTCCACCCCGCGCCCGGCCAACCCCGCGTCCGGCGGCGTGGCCGCGCACAGCTCACGGCCCTCGGGCGGCGGCGGATCTGTCCCCTCCGCCGCACCCCCGCCGCGCAGCGGCCCCGCCGGCAACAGCAACCGATCCAACCGCCCTGGAGGTGACGGGCGTTGACGACCGAGTCCCATGTGTCCCACGTGGTCTCGCCCCGCCGTACGTACCTGATCGGCCGCGCCCGGCCGAACGCGATCGTCGGCCGCAACCGCGAGTCCGGAGAGATCGCGCTCATCATCGTGGGCGCCTTCCTCGGCATGGTGTGCGGCCTGGTCGTCCCCGTGCTGGCCCTGCGCATCGTGCTGCTGACCGGCTTCCCGATGCTGGCACTCGCGGTGGTGTACGTCCCGTACAAGCGCCGCACGATCTACAAGTGGTTCGAGATCAACCGCAGTTACAAGCGATCGCTCCGCCAGGGCACGGCGTACCGCAGCTCCGTCATGGAGGCCGGCACCCAGATCGACGGCCGCGAGGTCGAGATCGGCCCGCCCCCGGGCATCGGCCGCATCAACTGGCTCGCGGCCCCGTTCGGCCCGGACGAGATCGCCGTACTCCTGCACGCGGACCGCCGTACGGTGACGGCGGCGATCGAGATCGAGGGCCCGGGCGTAGGCCTGCGCGACAGCGAGGACCAGGAAGCCCTCGTAGACCGCTTCGGCACCCTCCTGAAGCACGTGGCGAACGGCGACGGCTTCGTCACCCGCCTCCAGATGCTCGCCCGCACCCTCCCCGCCGACCCGGACGCCCACGCCAAGGACGTGTCCGTACGCGGCGACGAGAAGTCACCGCCGTGGCTGCAGCACTCGTACGAGCAGCTGCAGTCGATGGTGTCGACGAGCAGCGAGCAGCACCGCGCGTATCTGGTCGCCTGTATGCACTTCAACCGTGAACTGGCCGCCGAGGCCCACGCGATGGCCCGCGCCGCCCGCCCCCAGGGCGGCAAGAAGGTCGACCGCGACGCGGGCCTGGCGGTCGTCATGGCCCGCGAGCTGACGGACATCTGCTCCCGCCTCCAGGAGGCGGACATCCGCGTCCGCCAGCCCCTGGGCCAGGGCAGGCTGGCCTCCCTCATCCACTCCATGTACGACCCGGACCACCCGATCGACCACATCCAGGCGATGACGAAGCGCAACGCCTGGCCGGCCGAACTGGACGCCATGGAGGCGACGTACCTCCAGGCGAAGACCCGCGAGTCGTCGACCCGCGCCCCCTGGTGCCACTCCACGGCCTGGGTGAAGGAATGGCCGATGACCCCGGTGGGCGTCAACTTCCTGGCCCCGCTCCTGGTCCACACCCCGGACGTCATCCGCACGGTGGCGGTCACGATGGACCTGGAACCCACCGAGGTGGCCATCGAACGCATGCTGACGGAAAAGACGAACGACGACGCCGAGGCAAGCCGCGCCGCCAAGATGAACCGCACGGTCGACCCCCGCGACGTGGCCTCCCACAACCGCATCGACCAGCGCGGCGAGGACCTCGCGAGCGGCGCGGCCGGCGTGAACCTGGTCGGCTACATCACCGTCTCCTCCCGATCGCCCGAGGCCCTGGCGCGCGACAAGCGCACGATAAGGGCGTCGGCAGGCAAGTCGTACCTGAAGCTGGAGTGGTGCGACCGAGAGCACCACCGAGCGTTCGTCAACACACTCCCGTTCGCCACCGGAATCCGAAGGTAGGGCTGATGCGCTGATGCGGGACCCGCTGACCGCCCTCACCGACACCTTCACGTCCTTCCTCTTCGGCAAGATCGAGACGACCCGCCTGCCCGTCCGCACCTCCACGGGCCAGGCCCAGGCCGTCTACCTCCCCACCGCCGCCCCCGGCCTCGGCGACTCCGGCGTCATCATCGGCCGCGAGGTGTACTCCGGAAAGGGGTACATCTACGACCCCTTCCAGCTGTACGGCCAGCAACTCCCCGCCCCGCACTGGCTGGTGCTCGGCGAGTCCGGCAACGGCAAGTCGGCCCTGGAGAAGACGTACGTCCTACGCCAACTCCGCTTCCGGGACCGCCAGGTGGTCGTCCTGGACGCGCAGGGCGAGGACGGCGTCGGCGAATGGAACCTCATCGCGGAGGAGTTGGGGATAACTCCAGTCCGCCTGGACCCGATGGCCGCCCTGGACATGGGAATCCGCCTCAACCCGCTCGACCCCGCGATCACGACGACGGGCCAACTCGCCCTGCTCCGCACGATCATCGAAGTGGCGATGGGCCACGGCCTCGACGAACGCTCCGGCTTCGCGTTGAAGGTCGCGCACGCCTACGTCAACGAGACGATCGTCGAACGCCAGCCCGTCCTGACGGACATCGTCGAGCAACTCCGCCACCCCGAACCGGAGTCGGCGGAGGCGATGAACGTCGCCATAGACGACGTACGCGCCTGGGGTCTCGACGTGGCCCTGGTCATCGACCGCCTGGTCGACGGTGACCTGCGAGGCATGTTCGACGGCCCGACGACGGTCGGCATCGACCTGGACGCCCCGCTGATCGTCTTCGACCTGTCCCACATCGACCGCAACTCGATCGCGATGCCGATCCTGATGGCGATCATCGGTGTCTGGCTGGAGCACACCTGGATCCGCCCCGACCGGAAGAAGCGCATCTTCCTGGTCGAGGAGGCCTGGCACATCATCAGCAGCCCGTTCGTGGCCCAACTCTTCCAGCGCCTGCTGAAGTTCGGCCGCCGCCTGGGCCTGTCCTTCGTGGCGGTCGTCCACCACCTGAGCGACGTGGTCGACGGAGCCGCGGCGAAGGAAGCGTCGGCGATCCTGAAAATGGCGTCGACCCGAACGATCTACGCCCAGAAGGCCGACGAGGCAAGGGCAACAGGTCGGGTGATCGGCCTACCGCGCTGGGCGGTGGAGATCATCCCAACTCTCACCCCAGGCATCGCGGTCTGGGACGTCAACGGCAACGTCCAGGTCGTCAAACACCTGGTCACGGAGACGGAACGCGCCCTCGTCTTCACCGACCGGGCGATGACGGAGTCGTCCCGCGACCGCGACCTCCAGCTGACCGACGACGCCCTGAGAGCCGCGGAGTTGGAGGCGGAGGAACGCGCGGCGGCCTTCGTGGAACAGCACCTCAGCGACCTCGACGACTCCTCCGAGTCCACGGTGGCGTGAGAACGATGAGACCGGACGAACGCCAGAAGGGCGGACAGGCCGAACGCGGCGTCTCCGACGGCCTGTTGGTCGGCCTGATCGCCTTCCTCCTCGGCCTGACGGTACTGGTCTGGACGGCAACAGGCGTCGCGGGCTTCCTCTCCCACGCCGCCTGGCCCCAGGGCGTCACCTTCACCCGCACCCCGGCGGCACTACGCCACCTGATCACAGACCCACGTGACGTCCCGGGCGCCTGGCCGGAGACCCCGGCGGACCAGCTCTCGGGATGGGGCCTGTTCTGGGGCCTGTTCATCGGCCAGCTGATGGTCCTCTTCGTCCTCACGATCTTCGTACTGGGCACCCTGGCCCGCTGGAAGGCGGTACGGGCGGCGAGAAAGGTTCCAGTACAACGTACGGAGCCGCCGGTCGAGTTGGAGAAGGCGGTGGAGAAGGAGGCGGAGCCAGAGCAGGCGACAGAAAAGGCCCCGGAAGAAACTCCGCCGACCGAGACACCCTCAACGCCTGCCGTGGCAACGGACGTTGAACGGGTGGGCGTGCGGGAAACCATCTTCTACGGCGCCCAGGACACCCGCACCGCCCCCGCGACCCAAGCCATCCAGGACGCGGAGGGCCCCGCCCTCGTCCTCACCTCCAACCCCGCCCTCTGGCAGGAGACGAAGGACGCCCGAGCCAAGCTCGGCCCCACCCTCCTCTACGACCCCACGCATCTCTGCGACACCCCGGCCCGCCTCCACTGGCCCCCCACGACCGGCTGCGAGGACAGACCCACCGCGGCCGCAAGAGCGACCGCCCTCCTCACCCCGGTCCGCCCCACGGCAAAGATCGACCAGACAACCGCAGAGACCGCGGAAACACTCCTCCGCAGCTACCTGCACGCCGCCGCCATAGACGCCCGCACGATCCGCCACGTACACCGCTGGGCCCAGGGCACCAACGTCCAGGAAGCCGTACGCATCCTCCGCACCAACCCCAAGGCAGCCCCCGGCGCCGCCGGCGAACTCGAAGCCGCCCTCACCGCGCACCCCGAACGCCGGGACATCGCCCAGGAGTTGACGAGCCGAGCCCTCGCCGCGCTCTCCACGGTGAACATCCGCGAGGCGTGCACGGCGAACCGAAGTGACGCCCTCTCGCTGGATTCCTTCATCGCCGAAGGGGGCACGCTTTATGTGGTCGGTGAACCGATCGAGGACCCCAGGACGAACCCGGGCGCGATGCCCCTCCTGACGGCACTGGCCGCAAGCGTGGTCGAGCGCGGCCGGCGCATGGCCGAACGGTCATCCTCCGGTCGCCTCGACCCACCACTGACGCTCGTCCTGGACGACGTGGCAGCGGTCGCTCCCCTGCCCCAGCTCCCGGAACTGCTCACCACCGGAGCGGACCGGGGCATGCCGGCCCTGGCCCTGCTCCGCTCAAGAGAACAACTCCGAGCAAGATGGCCCCACCACGACCTACGGGTGTAGCTCGCGCTCCAGCACGAACTCGAGCTCGGAGTCGTCAGAGCCGCTCAGGGGCACGGTGACGCCGCTGGGTACGAACCCCACGCGCCGATAGAACCGCTGTGCCCGCGCGTTGTCCTGATGGACGATCAACCGCACCCGCTCGACGCCGGCGGCCTCCCAGGCCCACTCCAGGGCCGCGTCGAAGAGCACATCGGTCAGCCCGCACCCCCGGTGCTCGGGCAGCATGAACACCCCGACGATGTGCCCCTGCTTCTCCTCGACGAGGAGCCCGGCCCAGTCGACAGCCCCAGCCTCCTCGACAAGCACAACAAGTCCCCCGACCCACTCCCCGTCGGGACCCTCGGCGATGATCTGCTGAGCGCCGGTCTGCCCCTCGGCCCCGCGCTGAACCCGCTCCTGCCAGAAGGAGTCGGGCCGGCCCACGGCCTCCTCGTACGTCTCCAGGAAGGCGAGATGCGCGACGGGATCCTGCAAGGCAGCCAGCCGAAGCTCTTTGGCGGCACGCCACTCATCTGCCCGCACGGAGCGAATCACAAAGCTGCTCATGGGGATCACGGTAGTGCCCCGATGGCACCCCGGAAAAGCAGAAAAGCCCCGTACCGGTATCCCCGGTACGGGGCTTTTCGCAATATTTGTTC
>NZ_JBSFDA010000166.1:0-22455 GCF_053593675.1 Streptomyces sp. NPDC002156
GTCAGCCCGTCCGGCGTTTGAGGACAAGGGGGTTCGGGGGCGGAGCCCCCGAGGATGGGACGGGTAGGGGCGGCGGGGGCGAGAAAAGCCTTGTCAGGCCGCCGCAGCCACCCGCGCACCCCGCGCCGCCCGAGACCCCATCACCGTGATCCCCACAACCCCGAGCACCGCCAGCAACCCGACCCCCACGGTCCCCGACCAGCCCCCCGCGTGGAACGCCACCGCGCCCACCGCACTGCCGACGCTGGAGCCCAGGTAGTACGCCGACTGATACAGCGCCGACGCCTGCGCCCGCCCCTCCTTCGCCGTATGGCTCACCGCCGACGACGCCACCGCGTGCCCCGCGAAGAACCCCGCCGTGATCAGCACCAGGCCCAGGAGAACCAGCGCCAAGGTGTCCGACAACGACAACAGCAGGCCCGACGTCGTCGTGCCGCCCGCCAGGTACAGGGCACCCCGCCGCCCCAGCCGCGCCACCAGCTTCCCCGCCGTGGACGCCGACACCGTACCCACCAGGTACACCAGGAAGATCGACCCGACCACACCCTGCGGCAAGCTGAACGGCGCCTCCGTCAGGCGGTACCCGATCACCGTGTAGACCCCGCCGAACACCGTCATGAACAGTGCGCCGATCGCGTACAGCCGTCGCAGCAACGGGTTAGCCAGGTGCGTACGGACCGTGCGCACCAGGACCTTCGGGCGCAGCGAGCCCTTGCGGAAGTGCTTCGGCGCCGGCAGCAGCAGCCGGAACGCCACCGCGCAGCCCACCGCGACCACACCGATCACGGCCACCGCCGCCCGCCAGCCCCACTCCTGCGCGACCCAGCCCGTGATGACCCGACCGCTCATCCCGCCCACGCTGTTCCCGGCCACGAACAGACCGATCGCCGTGATCAGGGCCTTGGGACGGACCTCCTCGGCCAGATATGCCGTCGCCGACGCCGGCAGTCCGGCCAGTGCGGCGCCCTGCACCGCCCGCAGCGCGATCAGCGTGCCCAGCGACGGGGCGAAGGGGACCAGCAGCCCGACCGTCACCGCGACAGCGAGCGACGCCGTCATCAACGTACGCCGACCGAACCGTTCCGACAGGGCGCTCATCGGGAGGACGAACAGGGCCAGCGCGCCGGTCGCCGCCGACACCGTCCAGCTCGCGTCGCTCGCCGCCACCCCGAACTCGCCGGAGATCAGCGGCAGCAGTGCCTGCGTGGAGTAGAGGAGGGCGAAGGTCGCGACGCCCGCGAGGAAGAGCGCGAAGCTCATCCGCCGGTAGCCGGGCCCACCCGGGGCCATACGGGAGTCGGAGACGGGGCGTGAAGGAGAGGCGGCACCCACAAGCATGGGCGCCTCGGTACTGGCAGCAGGCATACCTCGAAGTTACGTACGCCCCCGTTCATCCGTCCAATGCACGGAAACCCCATAATCGTTCCCATGGTGCATCAGCAGAGGTCAGCAGCTCGCCTGTCACCGTCCAGTGACACAGAAGACATCGTCACCCTCCTCGCCCCACGGCTCTCCTACTTCGCCGGCGTCGCCCGCACGGAGCACGTCACGCGCGCCGCCCAGGAGATGCAGGTCCCGCAGTCGACGCTCTCCCGGGCCATGGTCCGCCTGGAGCAGGATCTGGGCGTCGATCTGTTCGCCCGCCGGGGGCGGACCGTCTCCCTCACCCCCGCCGGCCGTACGTTCCTCGGCTCCGTCGAGCGGGCCCTCGCCGAGATCGAGCGGGCCGCCGACGAGGTACGCGCCGACGCCGACCCCGCCACCGGCAAGGTCGCCTTCGGCTTCCTGCACACCATGGGCGCCGAGACCGTCCCGGGCCTGCTGCACGCCTTCCGCGCCGACCATCCCCGCGTCCGCTTCACCCTCGTACAGAACTACGGCGAAGCGATGATCGAACGCCTCCGCTCCGGTGAACTCGACCTCTGCCTCACCTCCCCGGTCCCGGACGCCCCCGACCTGGTCGCCCGTCGCCTCGACGAACAGAAACTCCGCCTGGTCGTCCCCGCCGACCACCGCCTCGCCACCCGCAGAAGAGTCCGCCTGGCGGAAGCAGCAGAAGAAACCTTCGTCACCCTCGAACCCGGCTACGGCCTTCGCCGCATCACCGACGATCTGTGCCAGCAGGCCGGCTTCCGCCCGCGCATCGCCTTCGAGGGGGAGGAGGCGGAGACGCTGAGGGGCTTGGTCGCGGCCGGGCTGGGCGTGGCGCTCCTGCCTCCACCGGCCGTTCCCCGCCCGGGAGTTGCAGAACTGACGGTCACATCACCGAGAGCAGCCAGGGAGATCGGAGTGGCTTGGCTGGACGGCCACCCGGACACTCCACCGGTGGCCGCCTTCAAGAAGTTCCTCTTGGCAAGAAAGGGCAACCTGCTGCCTTGAGAAGGGGCAACTCGCTACCTGCGCAAGGGTGACGTGCCTGCTTTTAGGGGCGCGGGGAACTGCGCGACAAGCCCCCACTCACCCGCACTCCGAACACAACCCCAACCACCCCGAACCTACCGCCTCAAAGACTGCCCGAACCCCGCAGCCAACGGCATCCTCAACCCCAACGGCGGCGGAGCCACCAGCGCATCCTCGACCGGCCGAGAAAACCCCCGCCCGAACAGAACCCCCATCACGAAGTCCTCCGCCAACGCATGCACTTCCTGCCGGTACTGATGCAACCCGTGCCCATCCGCATGCACTTCGAACCGACAGATGTCCCGGTTCGCCTTCTTCGCCCGCGCCGCGAACCGGAACGACAGTTCAGGATCGGTCCGTTCGTCGTTCGTGCCGTGCACGATCAGGACCCGCCGCCCGCTCAGCTGGCGTACGGGTTCCGGTGGTGCCGCCATGTCGTCCTCGGGGAGCCAAGGCGCCAGCGCCAGCACCGAGTTGACGGCCTCGTGGTCCGCCGCGCGCAGCGCCGCCCGGCCGCCCATGTCGACCCCGGCGAGGCACACGGAGACATCGCCGTACCGCCGGACGATCTCGTCGGCGGCCCAGCGCGCGTCGTGCGCGAGCTGCGCCTCGCTGCCGTTCCAGCCGCGGTAGCGGTAGTGGACGACGTGCACGGCCAGTCCGTCCGTACGGCCCGCGCGGGCGAGCCGACGGCCCAACGCCCTTACGGAGGCGGTCGCCAGTACGGGCGACGGCCTGCGGCTCGATACCTCGTCACCGGCGGGAAGCAGCAGGACGACGCCGCTGACCGAGGCCGGCTCCGGTCCCAGTGCCCTCCCCAGCCGGGCCTGTCGCACCGGCGTCACTTGGTGTGCCATGACAGAACAGTGTCAGAAGCAATGGTGTACGAGACCGGTCGGCACGGTCACCATTACGTATCGGCGGAAACGTACAGGCGAAGAAACGGAGAACAGGACAGGTGATCTACGCGCGTAGGAGTTAGAGTGCGGAAATGACGAGCGAGAGTGATCGGACGACGAGTCAGACCAGTCAGCAGACGACCCAGAGCGCCGGCGCCGGCGCGAACCCCGGTCCCGGGCCCAGCCCCACCCCCGACCAGATCCGCCGCGCCCCCAAGGTCCTCCTCCACGACCACCTCGACGGCGGACTGCGCCCCGGCACCATCGTCGACCTGGCCCGGGAGACGGGGTACTCCCAACTCCCCGAGACCGACCCCGACAAGCTCGGCGCCTGGTTCCGGGACGCCGCCGACTCCGGGTCCCTGGAGCGGTACCTGGAGACCTTCGCCCACACCTGTGCCGTCATGCAGACCCGCGACGCCCTCGTCCGGGTCGCCGCCGAGTGCGCCGAGGATCTCGCCGAGGACGGTGTCGTCTACGCCGAGGTGCGGTACGCGCCCGAGCAGCACCTCGAAGCCGGGCTCACCCTCGAAGAGGTCGTCGAGGCCGTCAACGAGGGCTTCCGGGAGGGGGAACGGCGGGCTCGTGAGAACGGCCACCGGATTCGGGTCGGAGCGCTGCTCACCGCCATGCGGCACGCCGCCCGCTCCCTGGAGATCGCCGAACTCGCCAACCGCTACCGCGACTTGGGCGTCGTCGGCTTCGACATCGCCGGTGCCGAGGCCGGCTTCCCGCCCACCCGGCACCTCGACGCCTTCGAGTACCTCAAGCGCGAGAACAACCACTTCACCATCCACGCCGGCGAAGCCTTCGGGCTCCCCTCCATCTGGCAGGCCCTCCAGTGGTGCGGCGCCGACCGGCTCGGCCACGGTGTACGCATCATCGACGACATCCAGGTCCAGGACGACGGCACGGTGAAGCTCGGCCGCCTGGCCTCCTACGTGCGTGACAAGCGCATTCCCCTGGAGCTGTGCCCCTCCTCCAACCTCCAGACCGGCGCCGCCGCCTCCTACGCCGAACACCCCATCGGGCTGCTGCGGCGGCTGCATTTTCGCGCGACCGTAAATACTGATAATCGGCTGATGTCAGGTACTGGAATGAGTCGTGAATTCGAGCACCTTGTCGAGGCGTTCGGTTATACGCTCGACGACCTGCAATGGTTCTCGGTCAATGCTATGAAGTCAGCATTCATTCCTTTCGATGAACGACTGGCGATGATCAATGACGTCGTCAAGCCCGGATACGCCGAGCTGAAATCCGAATGGCTGTTCCGGCAGACCGCCTCCACCAGCGGTTCTGTCGGGGAGTAGGGCTGATCGGGGGCGGTCGGAAAGCGGTCGGTCCGTGCGACTCCGCCGCTTTTCGCTGTTTGCGGCGGACGGCCCGGCATGTTTACGGTCTTGGACCGCTCACATCCCCGTCATCGCATTCAAGGACGCATTCACTATGAAGCAGTCTGCTGCCAAGACCCTCGGTGTCGCCGCTCTCGGTGCCGCCTTCGCCGCGGCGGGTGCGGGTGCCGCCAACGCCGCCCCGGCCCTCCCCGCCCTCCCGGACTCCGCCGCGCTGGGCACCGTGACCCAGACGCTGCCCGTGGAGAGCGCGTCGCAGGCACTGCCGGGTGCCGCCGAGGCCGTCGCGCAGGGGCAGACCGCGCTCGGCGCGGGCGTCGAGGCCGCGCAGCCGGTTGTCGCGAAGCTGGTGTCCGAGGGCCCGACCGCGCCGGTCGCCGGTCTGCTCGGCGGCCTCCCGCTGCAGGGCCTGCCCACGCACGGCCTCCCCGTGAACGGCATTCCGCTGGGCTGACCCACCCTGTGAACGCGCCGATGGGGCGCACCTCCGTGGCCCGGGGGTGCGCCCCATCGGCGTGCGTGCGGGTCGATCGACTACCAGGCGGCGCGGGCCTTGTCCTCGTACTTCTCGGAGGGGAGCAGGATCCACAGGGCTATGTAGAGCAGGAACTGCGGGCCGGGCAGCAGACACGAGAGCACGAAGATCACGCGCATCGTCGTCGCGGACATCCCGAAGCGCCGTGCCAGCGCGGCACACACTCCGCCGATCATGCGGCCGTTGGTGGGGCGGGCAAGGCGGGCCATAACGTCTCCTATGCGAGTTCGCGTTCGAGTTCGGTGAGTGACAGGGCCTGCCCGGCTTGTCCGGGCGGCTCATCTGTACTCAACGTTACGGACGCACAGGGGACGAAGCGTCGCTCTACGGGGCGATCCCGACCCTGGGAATCGTCGGGGTACGACCCTGAGTCGCTTCCTCCGTACGGATGGTCGCCCGGCGCCTGCGGTCGCTCCTGCGGCGCAGCCAGGACCGTACGGCGGGCACCACGGCGACATGGGCGAGGCCCACACCCACCGTGTTCAGGAGCAGCGAGTCGACGTCCACGACCTGACCGGGTACGCCGGTCTGCAGCAGCTCGATGCCGAGCGACAGCATGGCGCCCGCCATGACCGTACGGAAGAGGGAGCCGAGCGGGGACGCGTCGAGGCGTCCGCCCGCCATCGGGAGCAGCACACCCAGCGGGGCCAGCAGTGTGAGCCCCTCCGCGATGCGCCGGGCCGCCTCCTGCCAGCCGAGGGCCAGGTCGGCCCGTATGCCCGCGAAGGGGCGCAGATTGGCGGGCAGCTGCCACGGGACGTCGAGGGGGCGCAGCGTGAGCCAGGCGACGAGCGCGAGATGGGCGACGAGGAGGACACCTCCCGCCGCGCGGATGCGGATCGCGGCGCTTTGGCCGCCCGAGCGTTGACGCTGCACGTCCCCCAAGACGCGGGGGTCGGCACGATCGGTTCCGGGGTGCCCCGGGGGAGGGGGTGAGTCATGTGCCACACGGCGCCTTCCGGGGGTGGGTGGTTCGTTGGCTGCGGGCCGGTGGGGGCTTGTCGCGCAGTTCCCCGCGCCCCTGTCGGGGGGCGCTGCGCGCCTCCAGGACCGGTCAGCTGCCGTCTACCCCCGACGACGGCGGAACCTGGGCGCCCGGGCGCGACCGGACCTCCGGTGTGCAGGTGTATCGGCGCAGGGGGTCTGTGTTCGGGCCGCCGAGGACTACCGAACCGTCTCCCTCGGCTGCTGCCGAGTCGGAGAAGGTGCAGACGATCTGGGCGAGGGCGTAGGAGGCCAGGTCGTCCGGGGACGTGCTCAGGCGGAGGGTGTCCTCGGGGTCCTGTGGGCCGGGGCCGGTCACGCTCATGCCGTCGCGTACGTCCGTCGTGTAGCCCGCCTCGGTCTCGTCGGCGGACGGGGTCGCCGCCAGCTCGTCCAGGAGGCCCTGGGCCACCAGGACGCGCCGCTCGGCCTCCCCCGTGCCATCCGGGACGCGTACCGAGCGGTCGACGGTGACCAACTGGGAGGCGCACAGGAGGAACACCTGGACGGGGACGCCCCTGGCCGACTGCGCGGCGGCGTCCGACGCGGAGGGCGCGGCGACGTCGGAGAGGGAGCACGGGACCCGGGAGGGCGCCGGACCGAAGTCCGTCGGGACCTCGGTGGCGCGGATCCCGCAGCCGGTGAGCAGCGCGGCGAGCAGCGGCACGACCAGCCCCCGGCGCACGCCCCGCGCGGACGGCAGGCCTCGCATGGACCGCCGGACCAGCACGTCCCGCAGGCCGTGCACGCCCCGCGCGAACCGCAGGCCCAGCACGCTCCGCGCGTCCAGCGAGCCCTCCAGGCCCCGCGCGCCCTGCCCACCCCGTACGCTCCGTACGTTCGTCACGCGCCCTCCCCGTTGCCGTTCGCGCCGTTCGGGTCGGGCGGGGTCTCCGTCAGGGCCGACGGGTCCCTCGGCAGCCGCAGGGTGAACACCGCGCCGCCCTTCGGGGAGTTGGCGGCGGTGATCTCGCCGCCGTGGATGTGGGCGTTCTCCAGGGCGATGGACAGGCCCAGGCCGCTGCCCTCGGAGCGGGGGCGGGAGGCGCTCGCCTTGTAGAAGCGGTCGAAGACGTGCGGGAGGACGTCCTCGGGGATGCCCGGGCCGTGGTCCTGCACCTCGATCAGCAGGTCGGCGTCATCGTCGGACACGCGCACCGACACCCGTACCGGCGAGCCGCCGTGCTTGAGGGCGTTGCCGATGAGGTTGGCCAGGATGACGTCCAGGCGGCGCGGGTCGAGGCGGGACATGATGCCGCGCTCGACGTCCAGGTCGACCGCGTCCAGCCAGGCGCGGGCGTCGATGCAGGCGGTGATCTGGTCGGCGATGTCGACGTAGTCGAGGACGAGGCGGGCGGTGCCCGCGTCGAAGCGGGTGACCTCCATCAGGTTCTCCACTAGGGAGTTGAGCCGCCGCGTCTCGCTCACCACCAGCTTCACCGCCGGTTCGATCATCGGGTCGATGCTGCCGGTCTCCGCGTCCAGTTCCTCTTCGAGGATCTCCGTCACGGCGGTGATCGCGGTGAGCGGCGTACGCAGCTCGTGGGACATGTCCGCCACGAACCGCCGCGAGGCCTCGTCCCGGGCGCTCATGTCGGCCACCCGCGTCTCCAGCGCCTCCGCCGTGTGGTTGAACGTCCGGGCCAGGTCGGCCAGTTCGTCCGTGCCCGACACTCGGAGGCGTGTGTCCAGTTTGCCCTCGCCGAGTCGGCGGGCCGCGATCCCGAGGCGGTGCACCGGCTTCAGTACGGTCGTCGCGGCGGCCTGCGCGAGCAGCGCCGAGCCGATCAGCGCGAGGCCGGTGGCGATACCCAGCGACCAGGCAAGCGAGTTGAGGTCCTTCTCCTCGGGCTCCAGCGACTTCAGCATGTAGCCGGCCGGCCCCCCGCCGATCACCTTCGTGCCCGCGACCAGGTACGGCTTGTCGCCGTCTATGGTCCGCTGCCAGTACAGGTGGTACGGGTACTTGTTGCTCGACGTGATCGACTGCTCCTTGCCGACCGCCGTACGCAGCGACTTGGGCACGTCCGTCAGCGAAAAGGTGTCCAGCGCCCCGGAGTTGCCGACGACCGTCCGCCCGCTGTCGTCCTCGGCGACCAGCAGCACACTGAACCGCTGGCTGCTGGCGGCCATCTGGCCCGCCGTGTGCTGGAGTTCGTCCTGCGTGGGGTGGGCCGGCAGCGCGCCCGCGCGGTTCTGCATCTCCTGCTGGAAGTCGCGCAGCACCGCGTCCTGCGTACGTGTGAGCACGGCCTCGCGGTTCAGCCAGTACGCGATCCCGGACGCCGACACGGCGGCCGTCAGCGCCACCAGGCCGAACACCACGACCAGCCGCAGCCGCAGGCTGGTGAAGCGCAGCCCGGAAAGTATCGCCTTGCGCGCCGCGGCCCAGCCGCGGAGCTTGTCCTGCGGTTTCGTCACTGAGGCGAGTCCAGCCGGTAGCCGACGCCACGGACGGTACGGATCAGCGTCGGCGACGACGGCACGTCCTCGACCTTCGCGCGCAGCCGCTGCACACACGCGTCGACCAGCCGTGAGTCGCCCAGGTAGTCGTGCTCCCAGACCAGCCGCAGCAACTGCTGCCGGGACAGCGCCTGACCGGGCCGCCGGCTCAGCTCCAGAAGCAGCCGCAGCTCGGTCGGCGTCAGCTGCAGATCCTCGCCGTTCTTAGTCACCGTCATCGCCGAGCGGTCGATGACCAGCGAACCGAAGGACGCCGAGTCGTTGGACTCGCGCTCCCCGCGCCGCAGCACCGCACGGATACGGGCGTCGAGCACCCGCCCCTGCACGGGTTTGACGACATAGTCGTCGGCGCCGGACTCCAGCCCGACCACCACGTCGATGTCGTCGCTGCGCGCGGTGAGCAGGATGATCGGCAGCTGGTCCGTGCGCCGGATGCGCCGGCACACCTCGAATCCGTCGATTCCGGGCAGCATCACATCCAGGACGATCAGATCAGGCCGCTGCTCACGCAGCAGTTTCAGACCGTCCTCACCGGTGGCAGCGGTGGCTACCCGGTGGCCCTGGCGCGTCAAAGACAGCTCCAGTGCCGTACGGATGGCGTCGTCGTCCTCGATCAGCAACAGGGAAGGCACGGATGCATTCTGGCCCATGGCCGGGCCGGGCTGCGACTGCCAGGCGATTGTCGGGTCATTGTCCGGCGATTGTCGGGTGATTTCGGGGCACCCCGGGTACATATCGCCCCTCACTGTGGGCCAGCTGTGCGTGCGCTGAGCCGTTCCTGCGGAAGGGGCCCTGTTGCACGCCTGTGACAGTCGGCGGACACCGTCATGAAGTGGCTTGGGCAAGCTTCTCGGCACAGGCAAGGAAGCACCACGAACCAAGCCGGAGTCCGGGTAAGTCCACGACGGGGGGCGCGAGATGAACACGCTGCACAGCACGAGCGCGAACGCAGTGATCACGCGTCTGCACGACGTCACCCGGGTCACTGAGAAGTCCGGTGCCGTGAACGGGCGGGGGTGCGTTCGCGGCACCGGGCGTCAGCACACGACGTACATGTCGGTGGTTGACGCACACACGGGGGGAAGCGGCAGCGGTACCACGGGGGGTACGGGGGCCGCGTACAGGGAGGAATCCACGGGGGAGCGCCGTTCGCTGTCGGAGGCGGAGTTCACCGCCTACGTCCAGGAGCGCCGCGCCTCCCTGTACGCAACCGCCTACCACCTCACCGGTGACCGCTTCGAGGCCGAGGACCTGCTCCAGAGCGCGCTGTTCTCGACGTACCGCGCCTGGGACCGGATCAGCGACAAGGCCGCGGTCGGGGGCTACCTCCGCCGCACCATGACGAACCTGCACATCAGCGCGTGGCGCCGCCGCAAGCTGAACGAGTACCCGACCGAGGAACTGCCGGAGACGGCCGGCGACACGGACGCGATGCGCGGCACCGAACTGCGCGCGGTCCTGTGGCAGGCGCTGGCCCGGCTGCCCGAACTCCAGCGGACGATGCTGGTCCTTCGTTACTACGAGGGCCGCACCGACCCGGAGATCGCGGAGATCCTCGACATCAGTGTCGGCACGGTGAAGTCCAGCATCTGGCGGTCGCTCCGCCGGATGCGCGAGGACGAGGTCCTCAGCTTCGGCCGTGACGAGGAGGAGTCCTTCGGGGAGCTTGTCGCCTGAAGGCCTGGGGGGCACCGCTCGGGGGAGCGGTGAAGACGGGGGAGCAGTAGACGGGGGAAGCACGGGGGAGCACCCGGCCCGCCGCCGGGGCGCGTGAACGACAAGGAGGCCGCTGCCCATGTCCACGTCGTCGTCCCAACCTCGAACTCGTGTGGGGGTATGGCTGATCGGAGCCCGCGGCTCCGTCGCCACCACCGTCGTCGCGGGCTGCGCCGCCGTGACAGCGGGCCTGCACCGCCCCACCGGCATGGTCACCGAAACACCCCCGTTCACCGACTGCGGCCTCCCGCCCCTGTCCGCCCTCGTCTTCGGCGGCCACGACACGATGGACTGCCCACTCCCGAAACGCGCGGAGGCACTGACGGCGGCAGGAGTCCTGCCGCACGGCCTCACCTCGGCCATCACCTCCGAACTGGCCGAGGCGGAACGGGAGATCAGACCCGGCGCCCCCACGCCCGGTGAGCTGGACCGAACCCCTGACGACCTGGTGGCTGCCTTCGCCGCAGACATCCAGGACTTCGTACGACGCCACGCCCTGGCCCGCGCGGTCGTGGTGAACGTGGCCTCCACGGAGCCCATTCCGACCGGCACAGCACTCCCGCCCAGCTCGTTGTACGCGGCAGCGGCCCTGCGCGCGGGCTGCCCGTACGTCAACTTCACCCCGTCGACGGGCCTGCACCACCCGGCGCTGGCCCGGGCGGCGGAGACGAGCGGTCTCCCCTACGCAGGCCGAGACGGCAAAACAGGCCAGACGCTCCTCAGGTCGGTCCTCGGCCCGATGTTCACGCAACGGGCCTTGGAGGTCCGCGCCTGGTCGGGCACCAACCTCCTCGGCGGCGGCGACGGGGCATCCCTCGCCGACCCCTCCGCGGCGGCGGCGAAGAACGCCGGCAAGGAACGCGTCCTCGCCGACACGTTGGGCACAACACCGGAGGGCACGGTCCACATCGACGACGTTCCGTCCCTCGGCGACTGGAAAACCGCGTGGGACCACATCGCCTTCGACGGCTTCCTCGGCACCCGCATGGTCCTCCAGACCACCTGGCAGGGCTGCGACTCGGCCCTGGCGGCCCCCCTGATCCTCGACCTGGCCCGCCTCACTGCCCGCGCCCACGAGGCCGGCCTCTCCGGTCCCCTTCGCGAACTCGGCTTCTACTTCAAGGACCCGGTGGGCGAGGGGCCGTCGGGGCTGGGGGAGCAATACGCGGAGCTGGTGGGGTTCGCGGGGCGGTTGGGGGGTGGGGGAGGGGCGTTGGTGCCGGCGGGGCTGGCGGGGTCTATTGAACCGGCGGGGCTTTCGGGACCGGCAGGGCCCAGTGAACCGGCCGGGCCCACGGATCCGGCGGGGCCCACGGATCCGGCGGGGTCCACGGATCCGGCGGGGCTTTTGGGATCGGCCGGGCTCACTGATCAGGCCGGGCCTTCGGATCCGGTGGGGTTTGTGGGACCGGTCGGGCCTTCGGATCCGGTGGGGTTTGCGGTACCGGTCGGGCCTTCGGAACCGGCAGGGTCTTCGGGATCAGCGGGGCTTTTGCGACCGGCGGGGCCTTCAGGGCCGGCCGAGTCGTCGGGATCGGCCGAGTCGTCGGAAGCGACGGGGCTTTCGGGACCGGCAGGGCCTTCGGATCCCGCCGAGCCTTCGGGATCGGTCGGCCCTTCGGGTGTGGGGCCGGGCCAGGACGCGGACGCCTGGGCGGAGGGACCCCGGCCGAGGGGGCCCCTGGGCACGCGACCGGCCGACGGAGACGGGGAACGCCGGTGAGCACGCGACCCGACGGGACCCACCGAGACGGCGCCCGGGACCGGGGCAAGCACGCACGCGCCCGGTCCAACGCACCGTACGACGCCTCCGCCGCCACCTCCCTCCGCTTCGGCTACGGAACCAACGGCCTCGCCGACCTCCGCCTCGACGACGCCCTGGGCCTGCTCGCCGACCTCGGCTATGACGGCGTCGGCCTGACCCTCGACCACATGCATCTCGACCCGCTCGCCCCCGACCTCCCGGCCCGCACCCGGCAGCTCGCCCGCCGCCTGGACACCCTCGGTCTGGGCGTCACCGTGGAGACCGGCGCCCGCTATGTACTCGACCCGCGCCGCAAACACGGCCCCTCCCTCCTCGACCCCGACCCGGACGACCGCCGACGACGCGTCGACCTCCTGCTCCGGGCCGTGCGAGTCGCCGCGGACCTAGGCGCCCACGCCGTGCACTGCTTCAGCGGCATCACCCCCGCCGGCACGGACCCGGACACCGCCTGGCACCGACTGACCGACGCCCTCGCCCCCGTCCTGGACGCGGCCACCGCAGCCGGCGTCCCGCTCGCCGTCGAACCCGAACCCGGCCAACTCCTCGCCACCATCGCCGACTTCCACCACCTCCGCCACGCACTCGACGACCCGGACGCCCTCGGCCTCACCCTCGACATCGGCCACTGCCAGTGCCTCGAACCACTCCCTCCCGCCGACTGCGTCCGAGCCGCCGCACCCTGGCTGCGCCACGTCCAGATCGAGGACATGCGCCGCGGAATCCACGAACACCTCCCCTTCGGCGACGGAGAGATCGACTTCCCGCCCGTACTGGCCGCACTGTCCGCCACCGGCTACCAGGGCCTGACCGTCGTGGAACTCCCCCGCCACTCCCACGCGGGCCCTCACTACGCCGAACACTCCCTCCACTTCCTCCGCCGAACGGCGCCCTCCGCCCCGACGGCCCCAGCTCCAACGGCCGTCGCCGAAGGGAGCACCCCATGACCCAGCCCCACGTCGGCCCTGGCACCCCCCTCGCCGACCTCCGCACCCAACTCACCCCCCACCTCACCGAACCCGCCCGCGCCTGGCTCGCCCGCGCCCTGGACGAGGCAGCCGCCCGCTCCGGCGCCCACGGACCCATCTCCGCCTGGGAGTTGCGCCTCGCCGAGGCCGGTCGCCGCTGCGGCACCGATCACGCGGACGCCGTACGCGTCCTGATCCTGCACGCCGCCCAAGCCGGCCCGGACGCCCTCACCCGCGTCTACCGGCAGGGCACCGCCGCCGAACGCCGAGCCGTCCTGCACTCCCTGCCCCACCTGGTCCCCGGCCCCGACGCCCTCCCCCTCGTCGAGGACGCCCTGCGCACCAACGACACCCGCCTAGTCGCCGCGGCCGTCGGCCCGTACGCCGCCCGGCACCTGGACGCCCACAACTGGCGCCACGCCGTACTGAAGTGCCTGTTCACCGGAGTGCCCGTCGACGCCGTGGCCGACCTCCACCACCGGGCCCGTGCCGACACCGAACTCGCTCGCATGCTCGACGACTACGCCGCCGAACGCACCGCCGCCGGCCGCCCCGTCCCCGAGGACCTGCACCGAGTCCTGGCCCTGACGGCGTCCGAAGCCAAGGAGTCCTGATGCGCATCTTCGACCCCCACATCCACATGACGTCACGGACCACCGACGACTACCAGGCCATGCACACCGCAGGTGTCCGCGCCGTCGTCGAACCCTCCTTCTGGCTCGGCCAGCCCCGCACCTCGCCCACCTCCTTCCTCGACTACTTCGACTCCCTCCTGGGCTGGGAACCCTTCCGCGCCGCCCAGTACGGCATCGCCCACCACTGCACGATCGCCCTCAACCCCAAGGAGGCGAACGACCCCCGCTGCGCCCCCGTCCTCGACGAACTGCCCCGCTATCTCGTCAAGGACCGTGTCGTCGCCGTCGGCGAGATCGGCTACGACTCGATGACCCCCGCCGAGGACACCGCCCTCGCCGCCCAGCTCCAGCTCGCCGCCGACCACGAGCTGCCCGCGCTCGTCCACACCCCGCACCGCGACAAGCTCGCCGGCCTGCGCCGCACCCTCGACGCCGTACGGGAGTCCGCGCTGCCCCCGGAGCACGTCCTGCTCGACCATCTCAACGAGACCACCGTCAAGGAGGCCAAGGACGCCGGCTGCTGGCTCGGCTTCTCGGTCTATCCGGAGACCAAGATGGACGAGGAACGGATGGTCGCGATCCTCCGCGCCTACGGGCCCGAGCAGGTGCTGGTCAACTCCGCGGCCGACTGGGGCAGAAGCGACCCCCTCAAGACCCGCAAGGTCGGCGACCTGATGCTGGCGGAGGGCTTCACCGAGGACGACGTCGACCGCGTCCTGTGGCGCAACCCGGTCGCCTTCTACGGCCTCAGCGGCCGACTGGACCTCGATGTCGACGCGACCGACGCCACCCACGAGGGCAACTCCATCCTGCGCGGCGGGGAGTGAACGATGCGCTTCCGCCACCCCGACGGCTCCACCGTCCACCTCGCCTACTGCACCAACGTCCACCCCGCCGAAACCCTCGACGGCGTCCTCGCCCAACTCCGCGACCACTGCGAACCCGTACGCCGACGCCTCGGCCGCGACCGCCTCGGCATCGGACTGTGGCTGGCCAAGGACGCCGCCCACGCCCTGGTCACCGACCCCTCCGCCCTGCGCGGCCTGCGCATCGAACTCGACCGGCGCGGCCTCGAGGTCGTCACCCTCAACGGCTTCCCGTACGAGGGTTTCGGCGCCGAGGAGGTCAAGTACCGCGTCTACAAGCCGGACTGGGCCGACCCCGAGCGGCTCGCCCACACCACCGACCTGGCCCGGGTCCTCGCCGGTCTCCTCCCCGACGACGTCACCGAAGGCAGCATCTCCACCCTGCCGCTCGCCTGGCGCACCGCATACGACGGCGAGCGCGCGGCCACGGCCATGACCGCCCTGGGCACCCTCGCGGAACGCCTCGACGCCCTCGCCGAACTCACCGGCCGCTCCATCCGCGTCGGACTGGAACCGGAACCCGGCTGCACCGTCGAGACCACCGCCGACGCCATCGCCCCGCTCAACCAGATCGGCCACGACCGCATCGGCATCTGCGTCGACACCTGCCACCTCGCCACCTCCTTCGAAGATCCGCACGCCGCCCTGGACGCGCTCACCGAGGCCCGCGTCCCCGTCGTCAAGTCCCAGCTCTCAGCCGCTCTGCACGCCGAACACCCCCATCTCCCCGAAGTCCGCGAGGCCCTCGCCGCCTTCGACGAACCCCGCTTCCTGCACCAGACCCGCACGGCCACCGCCGCCGGACTGCGCGGCACGGACGACCTGGGCGAGGCCCTCAAGGGCGACACCCTGCCCGACGCCTCCCCGTGGCGCGCCCACTTCCACGTCCCGCTCCACGCGGCCCCTGCCGCACCCCTCACCTCCACACTCCCCGTACTCAAGTCCGCCCTGACCCGGCTCGTCGGCGGCCCGCACCCCCTCACCCGCCATCTGGAGGTCGAGACCTACACCTGGCAGGCCCTCCCGCCCGAACGACGGCCCCGCACCCGCGCCCAGCTCGCCGAAGGCATAGCCGCCGAACTCACCCTCGCCCGCGACCTGCTGACCGACCTGGGCCTGAAGGAGCTGCCATGAGCCCCAGCCCCGCCGGCGAAGACCCCGTACCGCCGAAGGCCCCCGCACAGTCGGAGCCCCCGGCACCCTCGGAGGCCCCGTCGCCTCCAACCCAGCCGCCTCCAACCCCGGCACCACCAGAGCCCGTACCTCCGGACCCCGCACCCACTGACCTCGTCCCTCCTGACCCCGCACCCACTGAGCGCGCACGCAGTGCCCCCGCACCCACCGACCCCACTCCCCTCCTCGTCCTGGACGTCGTAGGCCTAACCCCCCGTCTCCTCGACCACATGCCCCACCTCAAAGCCCTCGGCCAGTCCGGCTCCCGTGCCCCGCTGGGCACCGTCCTGCCCGCCGTCACCTGCGCCGCCCAATCCACCTTCCTCACCGGCACCGTCCCCTCCGAACACGGCATCGTCGGCAACGGCTGGTACTTCCGCGACCTCGGTGACGTACTCCTGTGGCGGCAGCACAACGGACTCGTCGCCGGCGACAAACTGTGGGACGCAGCCCGCCGCGCGCACCCCGGCTACACGGTCGCCAACATCTGCTGGTGGTACGCCATGGGCGCCGACACCGACATCACCGTCACCCCCCGTCCGATCTACTACTCCGACGGCCGCAAGGAACCCGACTGCTACACCCGGCCCCCGGCCCTGCACGACGAACTCACCGCCAAATTCGGCACGTTCCCCCTGTTCCACTTCTGGGGCCCCGGCGCCGACCTCACCTCCAGCCGCTGGATCATCGACGCGACCCGGCACATCCTGCGCACCCGCCGGCCCGACCTGGCCCTGTGCTACCTCCCCCATCTCGACTACGACCTGCAGCGCTTCGGCCCCGACGACCCGCGCTCACTGAAGGCCGCCGCCGACCTCGACGCGGCCATGGCCCCGCTCCTGGACGACGCCCGGGCCGAAGGCCGGACCGTCGTCGTGCTCTCCGAGTACGGCATCACCCGCGTCGACCGGCCCGTCGACATCAACCGGGCGCTGCGCCGCGCGGGACTGCTCGAAGTGCACACCCAGGACGGCATGGAGTACCTCGACCCGATGGCGTCACGCGCCTTCGCCGTCGCCGACCACCAGATCGCCCACATCTATGTGCGGCGACCGGAGGATCTGGAGAACGTCAAAGGAGCGCTCGCCGAGCTGCCCGGGATCGAGCAACTCCTCGACGACGAGGGCAAGAAGACCCACCATCTCGACCACCCGCGCGCCGGCGAACTCGTCGCCGTGGCGGAGCCGGACGCCTGGTTCACGTACTACTACTGGCTCGACGACGCACGCGCGCCCGACTTCGCACAGCTCGTCGAGATCCACCGCAAACCCGGATACGACCCGGTCGAACTCTTCATGGATCCGCGCGACCCCTACGTCAAGGTCAAGGCGGCGACCGCACTGGCCCGCAAGAAACTCGGCCTGCGCTACCGCATGGCGGTCGTGCCCCTGGATCCCTCACCTATTCGCGGCAGCCACGGCCGCCTTCCGGCGAGCGACGACGACGGTCCGCTCCTCATCTGCTCCACCCCCCGTGCCGTCGACGGCCGTATCGCGGCCACCGACGTGAAAGCACTCCTGCTCCAACTGGCCGGTCTCTCCTGACTGGTCACAAGTGAAGCACTCACCACTGACAACGCCCTCCGATCCCGAGGAGTTCCAGCAATGAGCCGCATCCAGCACACCGACCCCGAACTCGCCCACCGCCTCAGCAGACGAAACATGCTCGGCGTGGCCGCGGGCGCCACCGCCGCCGCACTCCTGGGCGCCGCCGCGGCACCCGCCGGTGCCGCCACCCAGACCGCGTCCGGCGGCGCGGGCCGGGGCCGTCCCGTCCTGCCGCCCGGCCGGCTCGGCATCCAGCTCTACAGCCTGCGCGACAAGGTCTCCACGCTGGGCTTCGCACCCGTCTTCGCCGAACTGAAGAAGTACGGCTACGACGAGGTCGAGTTCGCCGGATACACCCAGGGCTCGGCGGGCCCCATCACCCTCGCCCAGCTCAAGCGACTGGCCAGCAACAACGGCCTCAACCCGATCGGCAGCCACGTCGGCTACTACTCCAGCGACCCGAACGCGTACACCTTCGCCCAGAACCTGAACAAGGTCCTCGACGACGCCCAGGCCCTCGGCCTCAAGCACATCGGCACCGCCTCCGGTCCGTTCCGCTACGGCTCCACCGTCGACGCCTGGAAGCGGGCGGCGGAGGAGTTCAACACGTACGGCGCGGCGGCCAGGGCACGCGGCATGAAGTTCTACCAGCACAACCACTCCGAGGAGTTCTCCTTCGCCACCGACAACCCGAAGGTCCGGCTGTACGACGTACTCCTCGCCGAGACCGACCCCAAGCTCGTGTACCTGGAGATGGACATCTTCTGGGCCTACTCCGGCCAGTTCCGGTTCTCCAAGCGTCCCGACGGCACACCCGCGCCGTTCGAGCCGCTGAACTACGTACTCAGGCAGCCCCACCGCTACCCGCTCTTCCATGTGAAGGACGGCGTCAGCGACCCCGGCAACCAGTACGGCTACCGCATGACCGACGTCGGCGACGGAGACATCGACTACCAGCGGTTCATCTCCGCCGTGACCCGGCTGCGCGGTGAGCGGCTGGCCCACCACTGGCAGGCCGAGCACGACAACCCGACCGAGTCCTTCACCTTCGCGCGCCGCTCCAGCGAGCATCTGCACTCGCTGCGCGAGAAGTGCTGACGGACGGCACCGTGTGCGCATGAGGAGGCCCTCCCGGGGTCGGCGGATTCCGGGAGGGCCTCCTCACGCGCGCGTGCCGTTCATCCCGCGGGCTGCGGCTCCGCGGTCCGGGCGGCCGTGCCGTGCCCCGGCTGCCGCAGCAGCAGGGCGATCCCGGCCGCCACCATGGAGACGGCGCCGGCCAGGGCGTACGCCCCGTTGTACCCCCACCCCAGGCGGCCATCACCATGGAGCCGAGGCCGCCCCCGAACAGGCCGCTGATCAGCTTTCCGCTGTACACCAGCCCGTAGTTGGAGGCGTTGTAGTTCTCCCCGAAGTAGTCCGGGGTGAGTGCCGCGAACAGTGGGTAGAACGCACCGCCGCCGAAGCCGGAGAGGAAGGCGAAGAACAGGAACAGCGCCTCGCTCCTGACATCGCCCGACCAGATCACGCCGAACTGGGCGAGGCCCAGGACGACGATGACGAACACCAGGGTGGGCTTTCGGCCCCACCTGTCGGACAGCCAGCCCACGACACCGCGCCCGATGCCGTTGATGACCGCCATGACACCCATGGACGAGGCGGCCACCAAGGGGCCGAAGCCCACCTCCTTGGCGAAGTCGATCGCGAGGACCACGATCACGATTTGACATCCTCGCCTGCGTGAACGCAGGCGATTGCGGTCAGCACCGTTACTGCAGTGCTCCCTTGGGTTCCTGCTTCATCGGCCCCTGCCACCCGAGGGTGGTCTGACAAGGTCTCCACAGGCTTGACGTCCCGCCAGTCCGGCGGTAGGTCCGCCAACTGCGTTGTCGGACAACGCGACTTTAGCGGTGGTGCTGCGGCCTTCCGGGCCGACTGCCCTTCACCTCCACCCTGAGGATGGAGCGCTGGACAAGTGTTCGGCAGTGAACGGCAGCGATCCGTACGCGAACCCGCCGTTGACGAACCCGGTCCTCGCTCCCCGGCGCTCGGGGAACCACTTGCCGACCATGTTGATGCAGGTCGCGTAGACCAGGCCGGCGCCGATGCCACCGACGACGCCGAAGCCCAGGATCGCCAGCCAGACGTTGCTCAGGTGCGACAGGGCGAGGAAACCCAGGGCGCACAGCCCCGAGCCGATGTACATGGCTCTACGGGCCGTGAGGACGCCCTTCTCCCGCAGCCAGCCCGCGGGGAAGGCGATGCCGGCCTGGAAGAAGACCCAGACGCTGAGGATCCAGAAGGTGTTGCTCTGCGTCCAGCCGTGGGCGTGGGACAGGGTGTCCTCCGCCGAGCCGTACGCGTATTCGAAGACGCTGATGGCCATCATGGCGATCCACGGCAGGTACACCATGAGCTTGCGGGAGTGACCGAGGATGTCCCGGTCGGTCTCGCCGACGCGGTAGACGCGGCCTCGGGAGTCGGTGACTTCTCGGTAGGGACGGTGTGCGGCTTGTGAGTCGGACGACGAAGTGTTCGTCGCGAGGGGATCTGCCGTCATCTCAGGGGAATTCCTTTGTGTCAGGCCAGTTCCTTGCCGGTGGGTCAGGCCATTTCCTCGCCGAGCGGTTGGGGGTTGGGGGAGACCCGGCGGGCGGCCGTCGGCTTGCCCGGCGCCTTCAGGAACACGGCGAGCACCGCGGAGGCCAGACCGATGCAGCCGGCCAGGACGAACGCGCCCTCGTAGTCCCAGTTGTCGACGACGACCGCGCCCACTCCGGAGCCGACGAGGCCGGAGATGAGCTTCGAGCTGTAGACCATTCCGTAGTTGGAGGCGTTGTTGTTCTCACCGAAGTAGTCCGCGGTCATGGCCGCGAACAGCGGGAAGATCGCCCCGCCGCCGAAGCCGGAGACCATCGAGCAGAACAGGAAGAACGGCATGCTGCCCATCTGGCCGGAGACCAGCACACCGAACTGGGCCGTGCCCAGCACGAGACACACGATGATCAGCGTGTTGCGCCGCCCGTAGCGGTCGGATATCCAGCCGATCACGCCGCGACCGGTGCCGTTGACGATGGCCTTCAGGGACATCGCCGTGGCCACGATCCCGCCCGCGAAGCCCATGTCCTTGCCGAACGGCACCTGGAAGGCGATACCGAAGATGTTGATGCCCGCCGTGCAGAGCAGGCAGAACCACATCATCCACAGGACGGGCTGACGGGCGGCTTCCTTCGGGGTGTACTGCTTGACCGCCGGCGGGTTCTTCTCCAGCGCCCGGCGGATCTTCGGGTCGTCGGTGGCCTTGAGCGGGTCGACGTGCGAGGGCCACCAGTTCTTCGGCGGGTCCTTGAAGAACCAGCCGGCCGACGCCACGACCAGGCACAGTCCGACGCCTACGCAGGCGAGCACGGTCTGGTAGTTGCTGATGTCCATGTACGAGGTGAACAGGAACACGAAGGGCACCGAGCCGTAGGCGAAACCGCCGTTGACGAAGCCCGTCTTGCCGCCCTTGCGCTCCGGATACCACTTGCCGACCATGTTCACGCAGGTCGCGTAGACCAGACCGGCGCCGATACCGCTGCACATGCCGAAGCCGAAGTAGGCCACGAGCACGTTCGGCGCGTACGCCAGTGAGACGTAGCCGAGCATGGTGCCGACCGCGCCGATCATCATCGCCGTACGGGCCGGCAGCCTGCCGCTCTCCCGCAACTGACCGGCGGGGAAGGCCACGGCCGCCTGGAAGAACACCCAGACGCCCATCAGCCAGAAGATGTGTCCGCTGTCCCACAGGTGGGCCTCGTGGAGGGTGTCCTCCGCGGACGTGAACGCGTACTCGGCGGAGCTGATGCCCATCATGCCGATCCACGGCAGGATGACCATCCACTTGCGCCCACGGCCCATGATGTCGACATCGGATTCTCCGATGCGGTACTTGCGGCCGTTGGGATCCGTCACCTCCCGGTACGGGACGGACGTCGAGTAGTCGATGGTTGTCATCTTGGTCAAGACTCCTTGCGTCGAAAGATCTGGCCAGCGCCCCCTGTCCAAATGCCTTTCGTGCGCGCATGGGTCCCGGGGCTGCCGACGCGCACCGTCGGCCGCTCCCTGTGCTCGGTTACGTCATGAACCGCCCCCCAACAGCCGGACGGCTCCGCACCTTCACCTTCGCGGTGCGCTCCAGGGCCCCCACGTCAGATCACCCCGCTGGACCTGAGCAGGCGCAATTCCTCGTCGCCCAGGCCGAGTTCGGCGATGAGGATTTCTTCGGTGTGCTGGCCGAGGAGGGGCGGGGTGGTGACGTGGGTGGGGGAGTCGGAGAGCTTGAGGGGGTTGCCGACGGTGGTGAACTCACCGCGTTCGGGATGCCCGACCGTGACGATCATGTCGTTCGCGGCCAGCGAGGCGTCCTCGATGATCTCCTTCGTGGACAGGATCGGCCCACACGGAATGCTGTATGCGTTCAGCCGCTCCAGGACCTCCCACTTCGGCAGCGTCGAGGTCCACTCCTCGATCAGCTGGAACATCTTCGCCAACTTCGGCAACCGCGCCTCCGGCGTCGCCCACTCCGGGTCGTCGGCGAGTTCCGGACGGCCGATCAGCTGCGCGAGGGGTTTCCAGCCCGGCGGCTGCACGATGACGTACACGTAGTCGTTCGGCCCGCCCGGCGCACACCTGACAGCCCACCCGGGCTGACCGCCCCCCGACGCGTTCCCCGAACGCGGCACCTCGTTACCGAAATCGTCGTTCGGATACTCCGGCAGGGGTCCGTGCGCGAGGCGTTGCTGGTCGCGCAGCTTGACCCGGCACAGGTTGAGGACCGCGTGCTGCATCGCGACGTTCACCCGCTGCCCCCGCCCCGTCGACTCCCGCTGGAACAGCGCGGCCAGAATCCCGGCCACGGCATGGATGCCGGTCCCGGAGTCCCCGATCTGCGCGCCGGTCGCCATCGGCGGACCGTCCGGGAACCCGGTGGTCGCCATGGACCCGCCCATCGCCTGCGCGACGACCTCGTAGGCTTTGAAGCCGGTGTAGGGGCCGTCTCCGAACCCTTTGATCGAGGCGTACACGATCCTGGGGTTGATCTCCCGGATCCGGTCCCAGGTGAAGCCCATCCGGTCCACCGCACCCGGCCCGAAGTTCTCCACCATCACATCCG
>NZ_JBSFDA010000167.1:0-22290 GCF_053593675.1 Streptomyces sp. NPDC002156
TGCCAGCCGTGGCCGTCTAGTTCGTAGCCGTCCTCGGGTGCGGGCACCGCCGCGTCGGCCAGCGCGTGGGCGAGATCCGTGAGCCCCGGTTCCTCGCCCAGAGCCCCGGACCGGGCATATCGTTTGTTAAGGGTGCCGATCGGCACACACGGGACGGCTGCGAGGGGTCGTCATCATGCTTGAGGAATTGCTGGCCGCGGCCATCGCCGCCGCAGCCGCCGGACTCGTCTACGTCGGGGCGGCGGCACGGGTCGTCAAGCAGTACGAACGCGGGGTCGTGTTCCGGCTCGGCCGTCTCGCCGGGGAGGTCCGGGCGCCCGGTTTCACGATGGTGGTCCCGCTCGTGGACCGGCTGCACAAGGTCAACATGCAGATCGTCACGCTGCCGGTACCGGCCCAGGAGGGCATCACGCGGGACAACGTGACCGTGCGGGTGGACGCGGTCGTCTACTTCAAGGTGGTCGACGCGGCGAACGCGCTCGTCCAGGTCGAGGACTACCGCTTCGCGGTCTCCCAGATGGCACAGACGTCGTTGCGTTCGATCATCGGCAAGAGCGACCTCGACGACCTCCTCTCCAACCGCGAGAAACTCAACCAGGGCCTGGAACTGATGATCGACAGCCCGGCGATGGGCTGGGGTGTGCAGATCGACCGGGTCGAGATCAAGGACGTATCCCTGCCTGACACGATGAAGCGCTCGATGGCCCGCCAGGCCGAGGCCGACCGCGAACGCCGGGCCCGAATCATCAACGCGGACGCCGAACTGCAGGCCTCGAAGAAGCTCGCGGAGGCCGCCGAGGTCATGTCCGACCAGCCCGCCGCGCTCCAACTCCGGCTGCTCCAGACGGTGGTGGCGGTCGCGGCCGAGAAGAACTCGACACTCGTCCTGCCCTTCCCGGTGGAGCTGCTCCGCTTCCTGGAACGGGCGCAGGCCCAGCAGCCGCCTCCAGGCGGGTCATCGGGGTGAGGCGCGCTACGCGCGTGGTTCCCGAGGTCCGTACAGCGTGATACACACAGCAAGGTCACAGTCCTGTCCGCCAGCAGGAAGGTCGCCTCCCCATGTCCGCATTCGGCACGCCCGAACTCGACGACACCTCAACAGCCGCCGACACCAAGGCAGTTGACAGCCCCACGGCAGTTGCCTCCCCCGCCTCCCGACGCCAGGTCCTCGCCCGCACCGGCGCCCTGGGCGTCGGCATCGCCTTCACCGGAGCCCTCTCCGAACTCTTCGCCGGCACCGCCGCCGCGCAGGGCGTCGGCCACTCCGGCTACGGCCCCCTGGTCCCCGACCCGAAGGGCCTGCTCGATCTGCCGAAAGGTTTCCGCTATCGGGTCCTGTCCCGGGAGGGCGACCCCCTGCGCTCCGGCGAGGGCCCGGTGCCCTCCAACCACGACGGCATGTCCGCCTTCGCGGGCCTCCACGGCCGCGTCCACCTGGTCCGCAACCACGAGAACCGCGTCACCGCCAGAATCCAGGTCCCGACCGTCAAGGGCCTCACCTACGACCCGATGGGCAAGGGCGGCTGTACGTCCCTCGCCCTCGACCGGGACGGGAACGTGCTCTCGGAGCGGGTCGCCATCGCCGGTACGGCCGTCAACTGCGCGGGCGGGCCCACGCCTTGGGGCACCTGGCTGACCTGCGAGGAGACCGAGGACAAGGCCGGCACCAACGGCTACACCAAGGACCACGGATTCATCTTCGAGGTCGACGGAGCCGACCCGCACCGCACCGGCGCCGTCCCGCTCACCGCGATGGGCCGCTTCCAGCACGAGGCGATCGCCGTCGACCCGAGGAACGGCATCGTCTACGAGACGGAGGACGCCTTCCTGCGCCCCTTCGGCCTCTTCTACCGCTTCCTGCCCAAGAGGCCGCTGGGCGGGGTGGGTTCGCTGCGCGCGGGCGGCCGGCTCCAGGCGATGCGGGTACCGGGCGTACCCGACCTCTCCTCGATCCAGGAGCCGGGTGCCTCCTTCGGCGGCGTCGAGTGGGTGGACGTACCGGACCCACTGGCCGCCCAAACCCCCATCCGGCTCCAGGACTTCGGGACGAAGGGCATCACGCACGCGCAGAAGCTGGAGGGCTGCTACTGGGGCGGACGGTGCGTGTACTTCGTGTCGTCGTTCGCCCACGCGAGCGAGGGCTCGGCGGCCACCCACTTCGGCCAGATCTGGCGCTACGACCCCGCCGCGCGCCGCCTCACCCTCGTCATCGTCTTCGGCCCGGACACGGACGTCCAGCTGCCCGGCGAATCACCGGACAACATCTGTCTCGCCCCGAGCGGCGGCCTGATGGTGTGCGAGGACGGGGAGGGCGCGCAGCACGTGTACGGCGTGACGCGCGGGGGCGAGGTGTACGCGATGGCCCGCAACGCGCAGAACATCGGCACCGAAAGCGCCCCTGAATGGGGCGAGTTCGCGGGAGTCACCTTCTCTCCGGACGGCCGGACGATGTACGTCAACTGCTACACACCCGGCACGACGTTCGCGGTGACGGGCCCCTGGAAGCGATGACGGGCGCCCGCTGAGCCGGACATGGCGGGCAGGCCCTAGCCTGTCCGCCATGAACGTACCGGGGGACGTGGTCGACGGCCGGTTCGAGCTGCTGGAGCGGCTCGGGAGCGGTGGGATGGGCACGGTGTGGCGGGCCCGGGACGCCGTACTGCACCGCGAGGTCGCGCTGAAGGCGGTCCGGCCCGACGCCGCGGCGACCGACGCCGTACGGGAGCGGGTGCTGCGTGAGGCGCGGGCGCTGGCCCGGCTCAGCCACCCCCATGTGGTGACGGTCCATCAGATCATCGACGACGACCCGCATCCCTGGATCGTCATGGAGCTGGTGCCCGGCGTCTCGCTCGACAAGCGCCTGGAATCAGGCCCGTTGACGCCCGTGGAGGCGGCGCGGATCGGCGGCCAGGTGCTGGACGCGCTGCGCGCGGCACACGCGGCGGGCGTGCAGCACCGGGACGTGAAACCGGCGAACATCCTTCTGCGGCCCGACGGCAGCGCGGTCCTCACCGACTTCGGGATCGCCGCACTCCAGGGCGCGACGGCCCTGACGATGACCGGCGAACTCGTCGGCTCCCCCGAGTACATCGCCCCCGAACGCATCCGCGGTCCCTCCGACGACCCGGCCGCCGACCTGTGGTCCCTGGGAGTCGTGCTGTACGTGTGCGTGGAGGGCGTGAGCCCGCTGCGCCGCGAGACCACGCTCGCGACACTGGCCGCGGTCCTGGAGTCCGAGGTACCGCCGCCGTCCCGCTCCGGGGCGCTGACGCCCGTGATCGAAGCGCTGCTGGTACGGGATCCGGCGGCGCGCCCGGATGCGGACCGGCTGGCGGCCATGCTGCGCCGGGTGATGGCCGACGGGGCGGCGCCACGGACGGTGACCGCGCCCCAACCCGTGGGCCACATCCCGGAGTTCGGCGCGACACCGCCCCACTCCGCACACCCGGCGACCGTCGCGGAACAGCGGGGGACGCGCGCTCGCCCCCGGCCCACATCATCGCCGTACCGCCGCAAGCGGGTCATGTCCGCCGCACTCGCGCTCCTCGCCGCCGCCTCCGCGGTGTTCCTCACCCTGCGCGTCCTCGACGGGAACGGGACCGACGGGGCCCCGGGCCCGACAGCCGGTACTAGGACCTCTCCCACCCCGTCGGCGACAACCCCCAGCCCCTCAACCACCCCGTCCACCGTGAGCGCGCGCTGGATCGCCCAGCTCCACTCCGAACCGGTCGGCTCCGGCACCGCCGCCCGGGACGCTCGGCTCGCCACGGTCAGGGAGTCCGTGCCGGAGGCGGTGTTCCTGCGCAGCGACGGTTACGCGTCGCTGCGCCCCGGTTACTGGGTGATCTACGCCCCCGGCCCGTTCGCCGACGGCCGTGCCGCGCTGGCCTTCTGCGCCGAACGCGGCCGCACGACACCGAACACCTGTCTGGGCCGCTACCTGAGCACCAGTGCCGCCGACTTCGCCCTCCAGTGCCGCCCACCGGCCACGAGCCCCACCGGGCGCTGTACACGTCGCTAGGGCCTGTCCGGCGGCTGGCGCACCCCGCTCCCGTGCCGGAGGATCGAAGGACCGGACCGGAAGAGGTGCCCCATGGCCAAGAAGGGCTCGAAACAGGACTCCGGGAGGCGTGCCGAGAGTGCCGAGGGCACACTGAGTGAGCTGCTGCGCGTCCCCGGCGGGGCACCCGTGGACCTCGGGGCGTACGACGCCGGGGCCACCCCGGGCGGCCCCGGTGACAAGGCCGCGGGCCTCGCCGCCACCGCCCTGCTGGGCGAGCGGCTCGCGGTTCTCCAGGAGCGGCTGTGGGCGGCGGGCTCGACCGGGGACCGACGGCGGCTGCTGCTCGTCCTGCAGGGCATGGACACCAGCGGCAAGGGCGGCACGGTCAAGCACGTCATCGGCCTGTTCAACCCGTCGGGCTGCCGGATCAGTGCGTTCAAGGCACCCACCCACGAGGAACTGGGCCACTCCTTCCTCTGGCGCATCAAACGGGCCCTCCCCCAGCCCGGCGAGATCGGCATCTTCGACCGCTCGCACTACGAGGACGTCCTGATCGCCCGCGTCCGCGATCTCGTCTCCCGGGCCCAGCTCACCGCCCGCTACAGCCAGATCAACGGCTTCGAGAAGTCCCTCGCCGAGGACGGCGTGACCGTCGTGAAGTGCTTCCTGCACATCTCGTACGACGAACAGCGGCGCCGTCTCCTCGAACGCCTCGACAACCCCGACAAGCACTGGAAGTTCAACGTCGGTGACATCGAGGAGCGGGCACTGTGGCCCGCGTACCAGGAGGCGTACGAGATCGCCCTGGAGCGGTGTTCGACCGGCGCGCCCTGGTACCTGATCCCGGCGGACCGCAAGTGGTACCGCAACTGGGCGATCAGCCGACTGCTCCTTGAGCACCTGGAGGCGCTGGACCCGCAGTACCCGAAGGCGGACTTCGACGTGGCGGAGGCCAGGGCGCGGCTGCTCGCCACGTAGGGGGCTGTGGGCTGCGGGGCGGCGGGGGTACGGGTTCACCGGCCGGGCGGGTGACATCCGCGGGGTTTGCCCTCGCGGCGGGCCACCGGACAATCCCAGCATTTCTACCTTCGTACGATGATCACTCTCGTACGACGAATCACCACTGGCTGTGTCCTGGGCGCCACGCTCGCTGCCCTGGCCGCCTGTGGCACGGCCCCCGTCCCGCAGCGGCCTCCCGTGTCCCCCTCCGCCGTCCCCTCACGCCCGCCCACCCTCGCCCCCGGGCCCGCCGGTCTGACCCCCGTCTTCCGGAACGGTCCGCGCGGCCCGGAGAAGACCGTCGCCCTCACCTTCGACGCCGACATGACCGCCGGGCAGGGCGACCGGGCGGCGCGGGGCGAGCGCTTCGACAATCCCCGGCTGATCGCCACGCTGCGGGCGCTGAAGGTGCCGGCGACCGTGTTCATGACGGGGCGGTGGGCCGAGGAGTACGCGGTCCAGGCTCGTTCCATCGGGCGGGACCCCTTGTTCGAGGTCGCCAACCACTCGTACAGCCACTACGCCTTCACCGAGGACTGCTACGGGCTGCCGACCATCGCCGGCTCGGAGGCGCGGATGCGGGGCGACGTCGAGCGGGCCTTCGCGGCGTTCCGGGCCGTCGGGGTGCGCGGTGCCATGCCCTACTTCCGCTTCCCGGGCGGGTGTTACGACCGGCGTGCGCTGCGGGCGCTGAGCGCGGTCGGGGTCACGGCGGTGCAGTGGGACGTGGTCAGCGGGGATGCGTTCGCGACGGACGCGGGTGCGGTGGCCCGGCAGGTGCTGGACGGGGTGCGGGCGGGGTCGGTTGTTGTCATGCACTGCACGCGCAGTGCTGCGCCGGTGACTGAGCGGGCGGTGCGTGTGATCGTGCCTGTGTTGCGTGAACGCGGCTTCCGGTTTGTGAAAGTGTCGGAGCTGATCGGGGCGCCATGAGGGTGGGGCCTTGTGTCGTGGGGCGGCTGCGGGTAGTTCGTGGCTGGTCGCGCCCACGCGGCGGAGCCGCATATCGAACACAGCCCCGCGCCCCTAGGGTGGATGTCGTGAGCCATGATCAGAATGCACCCGGCGACAGTCCTTTTCAGTCCGAGCAGTCCCCGCGTGATGAGGCGCCCCAGTTTGTTCTGCCTCTCGTTGCGCGGATCGAGAAGGCATCGCCGCCTGGTCGTACCGATGCGTTGGAGACCGCTGCTCGGGCCGTTCTCGTGATTCTTGGGGATGAGCGGTCTGTCGGGGACGGCGAGTGGGCTCAGGTCATGCGGGACTGGCAGGATGCTCGGATTCGTAAGGTTGTGCGGCGGGCGCGGGGGGCCGAGTGGCGGCGGGCCGAGGCCTTGCCCGGGATCACGGTCAGTGGGAAGTCGGCCGAGGTGCGGGTCTTTCCGCCTGTGCCGTTGGACGGGTGGCCCAAGGATCTGGCCCGACTTCAGGTCTCCGGTACCGAACTGGAGGATCCGGAGCCGCCGCTCGATCCGGACCCTGCGGTGCCCGTTCTCTGGCTGAACCCCGAGTTGGACATGTCGGCGGGCAAGGCGATGGCCCAGACGGGGCACGGGGCTCAACTGGCGTGGTGGGAGCTGTCGGACGAGGCCCGGGTGGCCTGGCGCGACGCGGGGTATCCGCTCGCCGTGCGTACGGCGGAGCCGGACCGTTGGCGTGAACTCACTTCCGGCGGGCTGCCGTTGGTCCGTGATGCCGGTTTCACGGAGATTGCGCCCGGTTCGGCGACGGTTGTCGCGGACCACCGTCCCCTGGGACGCACAGGGTTCAAACATCTTCGTTGAACATCACCGGGTTCCCGGCCGTACCTTCTGTCGCTGGCCAAGCAACATCTGCCCAACGACCAGTTGGTTTCCCCGGGAGGCTCCTTTGCCGCGTTTCAACCAATCGGCCCTCGTCATCGCGGCCCTGACGACCACCATCGCCGCGCTCGCGTTCCCCGTGTGGTCCTACACCGACCGGTCCGGCACCGGAGTGTCGAACGTGGCCGCCGGCACGGTGAACACCCAGTGGGGGCCGCTGACCGCCTCGGACCGCGACCTGATCGTGCGCGTGCGACTGGCCGGGCTGTGGGAGCTGCCGGCGGCGGAGAAGGCGATGGCGAAGTCCGACAGCGCCACGGTCAAGGACGCGGCGGACCACCTGCTGGTGGGCCACGGCGACCTGGACGAGCGGGTACGGAAGGTCGCTTCCCAGCTCGGTGTCGAGATCCCCAACCAGCCGAACGCGCAGCAGCAGGGCTTCCTGGCCCAGATGGACGCCGCTCAGGGCGAGGCCTTCGACCGGATCTGGGCGAGCCTCCTGCGCAAGGCGCACGGCGGGATCTTCCCGGCCATCGGGGCGGTCCGCAACCAGACCCAGAACACTCTGGTGCGTCAGCTGGCGACGGACACCAACCAGACCGTGCTCGACCACATCACCATGCTGGAGAAGACGGACGCGGTCGACTTCGACGCCCTCTCCAACGGCACGATCTGACTCGTGTACGTGACTGCGGAGTAGGCCCGCTCAGTGTCCTCACCGCTTCTCACGTATCGCCCTCTCCCCACTGGCCACGTATCACTCCCCCAACGATCAGTTGGGTTCCCCTCGGGAGGCTTCTTTGCCCCGCATGAACGGCTCGATCCTCGTCGGTCTGGCAATCGCAGGCACGGTCGGCGCACTCGCGTACCCCGTGTTCTACTCGTACCCGCACCGCAACGACGCCGCGACGGCCGCCGCGGTCACCGGAGAGACGGTGAACACGCAGTGGGGGCCGCTGACCCCCTCCGACCGTGACCTCATCGTGCGAGTGCGGCTCGCCGGACTGTGGGAGCTGCCCGCCGGACAGCAGGCGATGGAGAAGTCCGCCAGCGCGGCCGTCCGGGAGGCGGCGCAGCATCTGATCGTGGGCCACACCGACCTCGACAAGCGGGTACGGAACATCTCCCAGCAGCTCGGTGTCCCGATCCCCAACCAGCCGAACGAACTGCAACAGGGCTGGCTGGACGAGATGACGGCCGCCCAGGGCACCGATTACGACAAGGTCTGGGCGAACCTGCTGCGCACCGCGCACGGCAAGATCCTCCCGGACATCGCGACGGTGCGGAACACCACCCGCAACACGCTGGTGCGTCAGCTGGCCTCGGACACCAACCAGACCGTGCTCGACCACATCACGATCCTGGAGAAGACCGGCCAGGTCGACTTCGAGAAGATCGCCCAGTCCGCCGCCGGGCCCAGCGCCAGTCCGACCGGTCCGCCGCCGCCGTCCCCCGGCGTGGTGCCGCCCGTCGCGCCCGCGGTGGAGCCGACCAGCGGCGTCCAGGGGTCCTCGAAGCCGTCGCCGACGACTCCCGGCGTGGTCAACACCAACCGGCCGGAGGCGCCGGATCCCAACGCGGTCACCACCCAGACCCCGTAGGCGGGCGGAAGCTCAAATGTTGCTCTGAAGGTCCCCCGGGAGGGGTTCGATCCCGGGGGCCGGGGCCATCACTCCGTGGACCGAGAAGGTCGTAGAAGGGACGGACGATGAAGCGACTGGAGCAACGGGGGCACCTGGGTACGGGCATCGGGTGGCGGCCGGAGATCGCGGACGCCGTGGAGGCCATGGCGGGCATCGACTGGGTCGAGACCGTGGCCGAGAACCTCTGCCCCGGGCATCTCCCCGAGTCGCTGGTGCGGCTGCGCGAGCGCGGCGTGACGGTCGTCCCGCACGGTGTCTCCCTGGGCCTGGGCGGTGCGGACCGACCCGCCGAGGACCGGCTCACCGCGCTTGCCGAGCGGGCCGAGGCACTGGGCTCGCCCCTGGTCACCGAGCACATCGCGTTCGTCCGCGCGGGCGGCTCGCTGACCGCCTCCCCCCTCCTGGAGGCCGGTCACCTGCTGCCCGTCCCCCGCACCCGGGACGCGCTCGACGTCCTGTGCGAGAACGTCCGTATCGCCCAGGCGGCACTACCGGTGCCCCTGGCGGTCGAGAACATCGCCGCGCTGATCGCCTGGCCGGGCGAGGAGCTGACCGAGGGCCAGTTCCTGTACGAACTGGCCGACCGGACCGGCGTACGCCTCCTCATCGACGTCGCCAACCTGCACACGAACCACGTCAACCGGGGCGAGGACCCGGCACGGGCCTTGGCCGAACTACCCGTCGAGGCGATCGCGTACGTCCATGTCGCGGGCGGTTTCGAACGGGACGGCGTCTGGCACGACAGCCACGCCCACCCGATCCCGGACACCGTCCTCGACATCCTCACGAACCTCGCCTCCCGAGTCACCCCGCCCGGCGTCCTCCTGGAACGAGACGACAACTTCCCCGAGGCGGACGAACTGGAGCGCGAGCTGACGTCGATCCGGGGAGCCCTGGCTCGGGCCGCGTCCGCGCAGGCCCGGACTTCGGAGACGGTCGACCCGGAGCCGTCCGCCAGCGAGGCGCGGGCTGCGGCGACGGCCACCCCGGAGACCCCTGCCGCAGCGGTGCCGGAGACCGCCGCGTCAAAGGCGCCAGCCGCATCGCAGGCCCCGACCGGCCAGGCGCAGGCTTCAGTTGCAGCCCCGCCGGAAGCACCGGCCGCGCCAGAGACCGCCACGTCGAAAGCGCCGGGCGCATCGCGGGCGTCGGCCGGCGAGGTGACCGGCAGTCGTGGCGGCGCCGCCGGTGACGCGGCCGGCCCCGGTGACAGCTCCGCCGCCGCTCCCGAAGGCGCCCGTCAGCGGCTCGCCCTCGCGCAGGCCGCGTTGCTTTCCGCGCTTGTCGCGGGGACGCCCGTGCCGGAGGGGTTCGATCGGGTGCGGCTCGGGGTGCAGTCGCGGGCGCTCGGGGCGAAGCGGGCCGATGTCGTGGCGAAGGTCGCGCCGGAGCTGCCCGAGATCCTGGGGGCCGGATACCGGCCGGCCTTCCTCGCGTACGCGCACGGGCACCCCATGGCCGACGGCTACCGGCACGACGCACTGGACTTCGCCGCGCATCTGCTGCTCGGCGGTCAGCCGGAGGACGCGGAGGCCCGGCGGCGACTGCGCGAGTGGTGGCTGGACCGCTCGGGCCCGGCCCCGCGCTCCCAGCGCCCGACCGCCCGGCTGGCCCGCGCCACCCGCCGCGTACTTCTGCGTCGCTGAGCCACCCCGGCTCCAATCGCCGCGAACTGTGCGGGGGTTAACAGCGCGGTACACACGTCTCGCCCACGAGGCCGACTTTTTGGCGTTTCAGGTGGTATGCGCGAGGCGTACGCTCCCCCATCCGTCGTCCGCCCCCTCCCCTCAGCCGTCCCTCCTCATACGGCAGTTGGCGTAGCGCCCGCAGTAAGATGCGAACTTCGTGTCCGAAGCGCATTAGCGTGCGGTGCCGCAACAGGAGGCAGAAGGCACCATGCGATCCATCCAACGTCCCGGGCTGGGCGGCACCGGGCTCATCATCGCGGGACTGGCGGCGACCCTCGTCGCGCTGATCTTCCCGGTCTGGTCGTACACGGACCGTTCCGGTACCGGCGCGGCCGTGCTCAACGCGCAGACGGTGTCGACGCGGTTCGGTCCGCTGTCGGCGCTCGACCGCGAGTTCCTCACCAAGGTCCGGCTGGCCGGGCTGTGGGAACTGCCCGCCGGTCAGCAGGCCCAGGAGCGCGGCACCACCGAGGCCGTACGGACCGCGGGCCTGCATCTCATCGAGGGGCACACGTTCCTCGACGCTCGGGTCCGGGACGTGGCGTCGCGGCTCGGGCTCGAACTGCCCAACCAGCCGAGCGAGCAGCAGCGCGGATGGCTCGGCATCATGAACGCGTCCCACGGCGAGGACTTCGACCGTGAGTTCGCCAACCTGCTGCGGATGGCGCACGGCAAGGTGTTCTCCGTCGTCGCGCAGGTCCGCGCGAGCACCCGCAACTCCCTGGTCCGCGCCCTCGCCGACGACGCGAACACGACCGTGCTGGACCACATCAAGGTCCTGGAGGCCACGGGGTACGTCGACTTCGACGCCCTGGCCACCGACATGGCCGCCGCGAGCACCCCGCCGCTCACCAGCTCCCCGGCCCCGCCCGGCCCGACGGCCGATCCCGCGTCGGCCGTCCCGGTGACGCCCTCGCCGGTCCCGACCTATCCGCTGCCGCCGCCCGCGACCAGCCCGCCGCCGGAAGTCGGGGAGGTCGTGGAGTTCACCGAGCCCGCAGAGCCTGCTGAGCCCTCGGAGCCTGTTGAGCCTTCCCAGGAACCCTGATCCGGCCACCGCCCATACGTCACGTACCGGCCATACCTCGTCCATATCCTGAAAGCCCATGGCGTTCCGGGACCCCTTCGCATAGAACAACGGCATGTTCTGGTCCTTCCTCCTGCTGCTGGCCTGGATCGCCGCCGGTACGGCGTGCACCCGGCTCTGTCTGGCCGCCGTGCACGCGGCCGCCGTCGATCCGGACGCGGGCCCCGGCGGACGCGGGCGTGACCTGACGCTGTACGAGGCCGCGTTCCTGTCCGGCGGACCGGCCCGGGTCGCCGATCTCACCCTGGTGTCGATGGCCCGTCAGAGACGGGTGCTGCTCGCCCACACCGGCTGGGCGACCGTCGTGGACCCGAGCGGGCGCGACGAGATGGAACGGTCGGTGATAGGCGCCATCGGGCCGGAGGGCCAGTCCCGCATCGCTCCGGTGCGGACGGCCGCCGCCGGCACCGAGGCCGTACGGGGACTCGCGGACCGGCTCGTCGCGGCGGGCCTGGCCGTGCCCGACGGGGCCAGGCGCGGGATCGCGTTCGCGGTCCGCCAGGTGCAGGCCGCCGCGCTGGCCGTCGTCGCGCTGGGCGCGGTGGCGCTGCTGCTGCCGGGGCGGGACACCGTGCCCCGCGACCTGGTCGCCCTCTGGTTCGCGCTGCCCCTCGTCCTCACCCTGAGCTGCCTCGCGATCGCCCGGATCGAGGTCCACCCGTACTCGCGCTGGGCGTCACCGGCCGGACAGCGCCTGCTCACCGGCCTGTCCCGGCGCACCAGGACCGCCGGCCACCGCGGCGCGGGTGACGACCGGACGTACCTCACCTCCGTCGCCGTACTCGGGGTGCGTGCCGTCGGCGAGCCCGATCTGCGCGCGGCCTTCGCGCACCGGGAACCGCAGGACACCACCCTGCGCGAACGCCTGCGCTGACCGGCTTCCCCGCTGTCCCCGGCGCCCCGGGAGTGTTCGGGGGCGCATAGGAGTGCTCGCGGCGACACCAAGCCGCCGGTGCTTGCCTTCACCTACCCTCGCCCGAAACATCCCTTCTGTTGCCACCGAAGGGATACGCGAATGCGAGCTGCCGCCCTCTACACGGCTGCCGGGTCCTTGCTCCTGACCACCCTGGCCGCCGCCCCGGCGGACAGCGCCCCGGGCCTGCCCGACCGCCCGGGCGGTCCCGGCTCGGCCGAGTTCCGGGGCTCCGTGCTGGCCGCCGCACGCGCCGGGGCGGCCGGGATCCGCTTCGGGAAGTGCCCGGCGGAGGAGGAGCTGCCGGACAGTCTGCGCTGCGGCACCGTCACCGTGCCGCTCGACTACGCGCGCCCCGACGGCAAGCAGATCAAGCTCACCGTCAGCCGGGCGGAGGCCACCGGCAGGGACCCGCGCAACCCCGAGCACAAGGTGGAACGCCAGGGTGCCCTCGTCTACAACCCGGGCGGCCCCGGCGCCTCCGGCATGTTCTTCCCGCTGATCGGCGTCATCCCGGAGTGGAAGCGCATCGCGGGCGCGTACGACCTGGTCGGATACGCCCCTCGCGGGGTGGCCCGGTCGGCGCCGCTGTCCTGCAAGGACCCGAAGCACTTCTTCAAGGGACCCACGCAGGCACCTCTCCACCCCTCCGAGTCGTACAAGCAGGAGCGGATCGCCGAGGCGAAGGCGTACGCGCGCGGGTGCGCCGAGCGCTCGGGCGACGCGCTGCGCCACTACCACTCCCTGAACAACGCCCGTGACCTGGACGTCCTGCGCGCCGCGCTCGGCGAGGACCGGCTGACCTTCATGGGCGCCTCGTACGGCACCTACTTCGGGGCGCTGTACGCGACGCTGTTCCCCTCGCACGTACGGCGGATGGTGTTCGACTCGGTGGTGAACCCGGACCCGGGCGGCATCTGGTACCGCAACAACCTCGACCAGTCGGCCGCGTTCGAGGCCCGCTGGGCCGACTTCCGGGCCTGGGTGGCCAAGCACGACGCCGTGTACGGCCTGGGTGCGACGCCCGATGCGGTACTGCGGAGCTACGAGAAGGCCGCCGCCCAGCTCGCCGCCGAGCCGGCCGGCGGGAAGGTGGGGCCCGGTCAGTTGCAGGGCGCGTTCCTGCAGGCCGGGTACTACGACGACTACTGGCCGCACCGCGCCCACGCCCTGTCCGCCTACCTCAAGGGCGATCCGCAGCCGCTGATCGACCAGGCGGCACCGGTGACGGAGGCGGCCGTCGAGGCGGAGAACGGCACCGCGGTCTACACGGCCGTCGAGTGCAACGACGCGCCCTGGCCGACGAGTTGGCAGGTCTGGGACCGGGACAACACCCGGCTCGCGCGCACGGCGCCCTTCGAGACCTGGGACAACGCGTGGATGAACCTGCCCTGCGCCTACTGGCAGGCGCCCCGGCAGACCCCCCTCGACGTGCGGACCGGCCCGGGTGAGCTGCCGCCGGTGCTGATCCTGGCGGCCGAACGGGACGGCGCGACACCGTACGCGGGCGCACTCGAACTGCGCCGCCGCCTGTCCGGCTCGGCCTTGGTGACCGAGCGGGGCGCGGGCACGCACGGCATCGCGGGCGGCCCGAACCAGTGCGTCAACGCCCACCTGGACACGTACCTGCTGACGGGCCGCCTGCCGGCGCGGGGCGCGGACTGCGCCCCGCATCCGGAACCGCGCCCGGCGGCCCCGGTGGCCCGCTCCCAGAAGACACTCAGCGGGAAGGCCGCCCGGGGCGCGTAGCCGCGGACGCCCGTCAGGCGAGACCGGCGACCAGCTCGCCGATGTCCTTACGACGCCCCGTGTAGAACGGGACCTCTTCGCGGACGTGCATGCGGGCCTCGGAGGCGCGCAGGTGGCGCATGAGGTCGACGATGCGGTACAGCTCGTCGGCCTCGAAGGCCAGCAGCCACTCGTAGTCGCCGAGGGAGAACGAGGCGACCGTGTTGGCGCGTACGTCCGGGTAGCCGCGGGCCATCTTGCCGTGGTCGGCGAGCATCCGGCGGCGGTCCTCGTCGGGCAGCAGGTACCAGTCGTACGAGCGCACGAACGGGTAGACGCTGATGTAGTTCCGGGGCGTCTCGTCGGCCAGGAACGCCGGGATGTGCGAGCGGTTGAACTCGGCGGGGCGGTGCAGCGCCATGTTCGACCAGACCGGCTCCAGGGCGCGGCCCAGCTTGGTGCGGCGGAAGAGGTTGTACGCCTCCTGGAGCTGGTCGGCGGTCTCGGCGTGCCACCAGATCATCAGGTCGGCGTCGGCGCGCAGCCCCGACACGTCGTACGTGCCGCGGACGGTCACGTCCTTCGCGGCGAGTTGGTCGAACAGCTCCTGGACCTCGTCGGCGTAGCCCGCGCGGTCCTCGGGCAGGACGTCCTTCAGCTTGAAGACGGACCACAGGGTGTAGCGGATGACCTCGTTGAGGTCCTTGGCCAGCTTGCCCTTGTTCGGGATGCGGGCCGCGTCGGTGGTGGGGGCGTCGTCACTCATGCGCCTATTCTCCCGCTCCGCCGGAGGCGCTTCGCACCGGGTTGGTCTCAAGCTGCTCTAGGCGGCTCGCCCGCGCCCCAAAGGGGCGCGGGGAACTGCGCGACCAACCACGACGAACCCGCAGCCTCAGAACCGCACTTCCCGCGAAGCACTCACCGCGTCCACCGCCGCGTACGCGCTCGCGATGCACGCCGGGATGCCGACCCCGTCGTATGCCGCGCCGCACACCGCGAGGCCCGGGAGCTTGGCGATGTGTTCGCGGATGCGGTCCACGCGCGCGTGGTGGCCGACGGGGTACTGGGGCAGGCCGTCGTCCCAGCGGGTGACGCGGGTCTCGACGGGGGCCGCCGTCAGTCCGGTGGCCTCCTTGAGGTCGTGGCGCGAGACGTCGACCAGGTCGGTGTCGGGGCGCTGGAGGATCTCCGTCTCGGCGTACCGCCCGACGGAGGTCCGCAGGACGAGCAGGTCCGGGTTCTCCTCCGCGATCCAGCCCCACTTCTGGGAGGCGAACGTCGACGCCTTGATCGTGCGGCCGTCGACGGGCGGGACGAGGAAGCCGCTGCCCTCGGGGAGGCTGACGTCGGCGCGGCGGTAGGCCAGGGTGATCAGGGCCATCGAGGCGTACTCCACGCCCGCGAGTTCGGCCGCGGCGGCCGGTGCCTCGGCGCGGAGCAGATCTGCGGCCACCGGGGTCGGTACGGCGACGACCACCCCGTCGGCGTCGAACACCCGGTCCCCGGCAACGACCCGCCACGCCGCCGACGTCCCGGCCACCCGGCGCAGCTCGGTCACCGATGCCCCGGTGACGATCTCGCCGCCCCGCGCGCGGACCGACTCCGCGACGGCGAGCGGCAGTTGGCCCACACCCCCCTGGATGCCCATGAAGACCGGGCCGGACTGCTGGGGGGCGGCGGCCATCCGGGCCTGGATGCCGCGCACGCCCTCCGTGAGGGACGCGTGCTTCTTCGCCACCTCGAAGAGCTGGGGTACGGCCGAGCGCATCGAGATGCGGTACGCATCACCCGCGTACACCCCGCCCAGCAACGGCTCGACCAGCCGGTCGACGACCTCGCGGCCCAGGCGCGCGGCGACGAACTCCCCCACCGCCACGTCGTCCCCGACCTCCGTGCGCGGCAGGTCGGCGTCGCGCTCGATCCGGGCCAGCCCCTCGTCGGAGAGGACGCCGGACAGGGCCGAGGCGTTACCGGGTACGCCCATGACGTGCCCCTTGGGAAAGGGTCGCAGGGCACCCCGGGTCCAGATCGAGGCCGTCGAGGTGGCGGGCGGCTGGAGGCGGTCGTCGAGGCCGACCTCGCGGGCGAGCGCGACGGCTTCGGGTCTGCGCGCGAGCATCGACTCGGCGCCGAGATCGACCCGCGCGCCCGCGATCTCGCCGGGCAGCAGCTTGCCGCCGACGCGCTCGGACGCCTCCAGGACCGTGACCCGAACGCCCCGGTCCAGCAGTCGGTGGGCGGCGGCCAGACCCGCGATCCCGCCCCCGATGACGACGACATGCCCGGCACCCGCACGGGCCTCCACTGCGCTCATGCCACCACCTTCTCAGACCCCACTGACACTCCCGTCGGCGCACACCGCTCCCCGGTGTCCGGCACGAGTCCCGACCGTGACCGCATCGGGACCACAACCGGCCAACGTCTCGAACCCTTCGGGCGTCGAAGGAACGTCAGCCGTGCACCACGGCGGTCCAAGACGGTCCGACGACAGCCCTCGGGGGGATCCGCAAGATGAACAGACTGCGCACAAGCCGTACACGACGCTCCGTACGACCCGTTCAGGCCCTGGCGGGAATCCTTCTCGCCGCCGGCCTGGCCCTCACCGGCTGCAGCGGCCTCGGCGCCGGCGACAGCGCGTCCAGTGACGCGGGTGGCGAGGCGGCACAGCCCGCCTCGGGGGCCCTGGCGGACGAGGCCGAGGCCGACAGCAAGCCGGACAACGGCAAGGACGGCGCCGCCCAGGCCAGCACGGCACCCCAGCCCGCCGCCGGCGCGCACATCATCCGTACCGTGTCCGTCTCCGTGCAGGTCAAGGACGTACCCAAGGCCCTGACCAAGGTCCGCACCACCGCACAGAACGCGGGCGGCTATGTCGGCAGTGAGACGACAACCCTGAACGAGGAGGACGGCGAGGAGGGCAGCGAGAGCACCGAGATCGTCCTGCGGGTGCCCGTCGGCGAGTACGAGGAGGTCCTCGCCGACCTGGAGGGCACCGGCAAGCTGCTGCACCGGGAGGCGGAGTCGAAAGACGTCACCGAACAGGTCGTCGACGTGGAGAGCCGCATCACCACCCAGCGCGCCAGCGTGAACCGCATCCGCGAGCTGATGGACCAGGCCACCAAACTCGCCGATGTGGTCACCCTGGAGGGCGAGTTGAGCCGCCGTCAGGCCGACCTGGAGTCACTGCTCGCCCGCCAGTCCTCCCTGAAGGACCGCACGACCCTGGCCACGATCAACCTCTCCCTGTCCGAGACCCCGGCCAAGGAGTCCGACGAGGACGAGGACCCCGGCTTCCTGGACGCCCTCTCGGGCGGCTGGAACGCGTTCGTGACGATGCTGCGCTGGATCGTGGTGGCCATCGCCGCCGTACTGCCGTTCGCGGCGGTGGCGGCCCTGCTGCTGTTCGCCTGGCTGCGCCTGACCCGCACCCGCCGGCAGAGCTCCGCCCCGGCGACGACCACGGGCCCGGCGGCACAGCCGACCGGCCCGGACGAGGACTGACCAGAACTGATCAGAACCGACCGGGACTGAAATGCCAGGTCCCCGTAGCGTGTTCGTATGAGCATGAGCGCGAGCGATGACCGTACGAGGGACACGAAGCGTGGGACCGAGCGGCTGGTCGTGATCGGCGGCGACGCGGCGGGCATGTCCGCCGCGTCGCAGGCACGCCGGCTCAAGGGCCCCGACGAGCTGGAGATCGTCGCGTTCGAACGCGGCAACTTCACCTCCTACTCGGCGTGCGGCATCCCCTACTGGGTGAGCGGCGACGTCCCCGACCGGGACCGGCTCATCGCCCGTACGCCCGAGGAGCACCTGGCCCGGGACATCGACCTGCGTATGCGGACGGAGGTCATGGAGATCGACGTCCCGGGCCGCCGGGTACGCGCGCGTGCCCTGGAAACGGGCGCCGAGTCATGGACGTCGTACGACAAACTGGTGATCGCCACGGGCGCCCGTCCGATCCGCCCGGAGCTGCCGGGCATCGACGCCCCCGGGGTACACGGCGTACAGACCCTGGACGACGGTCAGGCGCTCCTGGACACCCTGGCCACCACCAAGGGCCGGCGCGCGGTCGTGGTCGGCGCGGGCTACATCGGCGTGGAGATGGCCGAGGCGCTCATCACACGCGGCTACGAGGTGACCGTCGTCAACCGCGGCCAGGAACCCATGTCCACGCTCGACCCCGACATGGGCCGCCTGGTGCACGAGGCGGTGGAGGGCCTGGGCATCACCATGGTGAACGAGGCCGAGGTCACCAAGCTGCTCACCGGCGAGGACGGCAAGGTACGCGCGGTGGTGACCGACGACGCCGAATACCCGGCGGACGTGGTCGTGCTCGGTATCGGAGTCCGCCCCGAGACGACGCTCGCCCGCGCGGCGGGACTCCCCCTGGGCGACCACGGCGGCCTCCTCACCGACCTCGCGATGCGGGTGCGCGGGCACGAGAACATCTGGGCGGGCGGCGACTGTGTGGAGGTCCTGGACCTCGTCTCCGGCCGCGAACGGCACATCGCCCTCGGCACGCACGCCAACAAGCACGGCCAGGTCATCGGCGCGAACGCGGGCGGCGGCTACGCCACCTTCCCCGGGGTCGTCGGCACGGCCGTGAGCAAGGTCTGCGACCTGGAGATCGCCCGCACCGGCCTGCGCGAGAAGGACGCACACCGAGCGGGCCTCCGCTTCGAAACGGTCACCATCGAATCGACGAGCCGCGCGGGCTACTACCCCGGCGCAGCCCTCATGACCGTGAAAATGCTCGCCGAACACCGCACAGGCCGCCTCCTGGGCGTCCAGATCGTAGGCCGCGAGGGCGCGGCAAAACGCGTCGACATCGCAGCGGTGGCCCTGACAGCCCGCATGACAGTCGAACAGATGACAGCCCTGGACCTGGGCTACGCACCCCCGTTCTCCCCGGTCTGGGACCCGGTACTGGTAGCGGCCAGAAAGGCAAGCACGGCGGTACGCAAGGGGGCTTCCTGAAGGGTGGCTTCGTAGACAGGCGCACAGGGAACCCACCTAGGGGCGCGGGGAACTGCGCGACAAGCCACAACGCACCCGCACCCGGCAACGAACCGACCGCCCCTCCCCCTAGGCCGTCCCGTTGATCCGATCAATAGCCTGCCGAGCCTGCTCAGCCGGCGGCCGAGACGGCAACGAAGACACAGAAGCCGACGCCGAAACAGCCGGGGCCGAAACCGCCGGCGCCTGCCCCGGCTGCGCCCCCGCGGGCCTGGCGTGGGCGCCCAACCCACTGGACCGCAGCCGATGGCTGACAGCCTCGTCCAACGACACAGGCCGCTGCATCTGCGTGGCCAACCGCCCCGCCTCCTGGCCGAGCCTCGCCACGTCCTCCCAGGGCAGGTGGACCACCAGGGCCAGTTCAGCCTCTCCGTTCGGCAGAGCCTGCATCGGAGGAGTAACTCGGTCGTTCATCGCCTGTTCCTCACGTCGTCCCCGCGACGCGCCTTCGCCGTGCCGCGGACGTTGAGGACAGATACGGACACACGGACAGTCGCGTTCACCGATTCACGGGACGCATCGCGGGCACTACTTCCTTGTGGTCATCCCCGTCCATGACGTGAACCCCGCAAGCCGCACCCCTTGGGTCACGTACGCCCTGATCGCCGCGAACGTCCTCGTGTTCCTCTCCATGCCCGGCATCGCGGGCTCGGTGACGGGCGAGAGCGGCCTGGCACAGCTGTGCCACCTCCAGGCATTCCTGGACCACTACGCCGCCGTGCCCCGGGAACTGATCCACGGCCAGCTGCCGCGCGTGGTCCCGACGGGCGACGTCGGCATCGGCACGGGCGGGCCGGGCTGCGTGATCGGCCCGCCCACCTACGACAAGTCACCCGTGCTGTCCGTGTTCACGTCGATGTTCCTGCACGGCGGCTGGCTGCACCTGCTGGGCAACATGCTGTTCCTGCTGATCTTCGGCAACAACATCGAGGACCGCCTCGGACATGTGCGGTATCTGCTCTTCTACGTCGTCTGCGGCTACGCGGCGTCGTACGGCTTCGCCCTGGTCAACGCCGACTCGGGCGACCCCCTGATCGGCGCCTCCGGGGCGATCGCCGGTGTCCTGGGCGCCTATCTGGTGCTGTTCCCGAAGGCCAGGGTGTGGGTCCTGGTGCCCTTCCTGGTGTTTCTGCCGCTTCGGCTGCCCGCCTGGCTGGTGCTGGGCTTCTGGTTCGTGCTCCAGGCGGTGTACTCGTCCGGCGAGGGCGTCTCCGAGGCCGGCACCGTGGCGTACGCCGCCCACATCGTCGGCTTCCTCGCGGGCATGCTGCTCGCCTGGCCGCTCAGGGCCGGCACCCCACCGCCGCCCGAGCCGGGCCGCCTGCTGTGGGGCAGGCAGGCACGGCATACGTGGTGACGGGCGCCGGCACGGGGCTCAGCGGGCGGTGCTGGTGTGGACGTAGTCCACGAGGCGGGTCAGGGCGTCCGGGGGCGTGTTCGGCATGACGCCGTGGCCGAGGTTGAAGACGTGGCCCTCCAGACCCTTCGCGGAGTCGAGGACCTCTCGCGTCTTGGCCTCGACGGCCTCGGTGGAGGCGAACAGGACCGTCGGGTCGAGGTTGCCCTGGAGCGCCTTGCCGGGGCCGACGCGGCGGGCGGCCTCGTCGAGCGGGACGCGCCAGTCGACGCCCATGACGTCCACGCCGGCCTCGCTCATGGGGGTGAGCAGTTCGCCGGTGCCGACGCCGAAGTGGATGCGCGGCACGCCGTACCCCTCGACGGCCTTGAAGACCTTCTGGGAGGCGGGGAGCACCGAGCGGCGGTAGTCGGCCGGGGCGAGGGCGCCGGCCCAGGAGTCGAACAGCTGGACGGCGCTGGCGCCCGCCTCGATCTGCACCTTGAGGAAGGCGGCCGTGATGTCGGCGAGACGGTCGAGGAGGTCGGCCCAGAGCTGCGGGTCGCCGTACATGATCGCCTTGGCGTTCTCGTACGTCCGCGACGGGCCGCCCTCGACGAGGTAGCTCGCGAGGGTGAAGGGCGCGCCGGCGAAGCCGATGAGCGGGGTGGCGCCGAGTTCGCGGGTGAGCAGGCCGATGGCCTCGGTGACGTACGAGACGTCCTCGGGGGTGAGGTCGCGGAGCTGGGCGAGGTCCGCGCGGGTGCGGATCGGCTTCTCGACGACCGGGCCGACGCCGGGCTTGATGTCGAGGTCGACGCCGATGGCCTTGAGCGGGACGACGATGTCGCTGAAGTAGATCGCCGCGTCCACGTTGTGCCGGCGCACCGGCTGGAGCGTGATCTCGGTGACCAGCTCGGGCCGGGTGCAGGACTCCAGCATCGGGATGCCCTCGCGGACCTTGCGGTACTCGGGGAGGGAGCGCCCGGCCTGGCGCATGAACCACACGGGTGTGTGCGGCACCGGTTCGCGTCTGCACGCCTTGAGGAAGGCGGAATCCTGCACGGCGTCGTTCTTGACGGCGGCGGACGTCGCTGTCGGCTGCTGGCCCGCGGGGCTCTGGTTCGCGCTCACGACCCAAAGTCTCGCACGCCCCACCGACAGCCCCGCCGACAGTCCCGCGAACAGGCTCCGTCGGCGGCTCCGACCGTACTGTGGCCCGTCCCACGGGTGTCCCTCCCCGCACGGAGGCCCGGTTCCCTTTAATCTTCCCCGCATGGCTGCGGCTCAGGGACGACTGTCGGACGGCGCTGGCGGAATGGACGACGCGAAGGAGGGGGACCGGGATGCGGACACGGCTCCGTTGCCCTTCCGGGCTGCCGTCGACGCGTTGCGGTCCGCGCGGCTGAGGCCGCAGATCGAGATCGAGCCGACGCGGGCGCCCCAGCGCCTGGCGCCGTTCGCGTACGCCCTGGAGGCGGCGGTCGTCGACGGCGAGGAGGATCTGGCCGACGGCCGGCTCGTCCTGCTGCACGACCCGGCCGGGCACGACGCCTGGCAGGGTTCCTTCCGGCTGGTGACGCTGGTGCGCGCCGAGCTGGAGCCGGAGATGGCCGCGGACCCGCTGCTGCCCGACGTGTGCTGGTCGTGGCTGACGGGTGCGCTCCAGGCGCGCGGGCTGTCGTACGGCGAGGCCAGCGGCACCGTCACGCGCGCGAGTTCGCACTACTTCGGCGGGATGTCGGAGCGCCCTGCCGCCTCCCAGATCGAGATCCGCGCCTCCTGGACACCCCGCGAGGGCCTCGGCGGCGTCCCGGACACCGCCTCCCACCTGGCCTCCTGGTGCGACCTCCTCGCCCAGATCGCGGGCCTCCCACCGGCCGCCCCCGGCGACGCGTCGGTGGTGACGCTGCCACAGCGACGGGGCCCTCAGTCCCGCTGATCAAGCGGCTCCGGCAGCGCCCCTAAGGGGCGCGGGGCTGTGTCGATCTGCGGCTCCGCCGCGGGGCGCGACCAGCCCCCACCGGCCCGCGGGGAAGACACCACGTATCCAGCTGAACGGCCTTGCGGTCCCC
>NZ_JBSFDA010000168.1:0-22243 GCF_053593675.1 Streptomyces sp. NPDC002156
CAGCAGGCCTTCATCACCACTGTGAGGTGGGCGAATCGCGTGGAGCACCACGCGTCGAGTAGCGTTGCCGACCTGCGTCTCCCGTTACCCCTGGTCCCACCCGAAGATCGATAGCTCACAGCAATCAATAACGATCGTGTTTTCGATAACAGAGCTCTTGACGCGCCCGTAACCCCGGAGCAAGACTCCCGTCCATCGGTCGACATTGTCGAACACCGACCGGCAATAGGCGTTAGAGTGTGACAACGCCAAGGGCCGGCAGTTCCCCCCTGGACGAAGGACAAAGGAGTCGCGGGTGTCCAGCTCCGACATCTTCATCGGCGAGACCATCGGTACCGCCATACTCATTCTGCTCGGCGGCGGCGTCTGCGCCGCCGTCACGCTGAAGGCCTCCAAGGCCCGCAACGCCGGCTGGCTCGCCATCACCTTCGGGTGGGGTTTCGCCGTTCTGACGGCCGTCTACACCTCGGCGCCCCTCTCCGGCGCCCACCTCAACCCGGCCGTGACTCTCGCGCTCGCGCTCAAGAAGAACGGCATCGAGTGGAGCGACGTCCCGATCTACTGGGGCGGACAGCTGCTCGGCGCCATGATCGGTGCGGCCCTGGTCTGGGTCGCCTACTACGGTCAGTTCCACGCGCATCTCACCGACAGAGAGATCGTCGGCGGTCCGGGCGCGCAGGCCACCAAGGCCAAGGCCGTCGAGGCCCAGGAGCAGGGCGCCGGCCCGGTGCTGGGCATCTTCTCCACCGGTCCCGAGGTCCGGGTCGCGTGGCAGAACATCGCCACGGAGGTCATCGGCACCGTCGTACTGGTGCTCGCCGTCCTCACGCAGGGTCTCAACGGCGACGGCAAGGGTCTCGGCACCCTCGGCGCGCTGATCACCGCCCTCGTGGTCGTCTCCATCGGGCTCTCGCTCGGCGGCCCCACCGGCTACGCGATCAACCCGGCCCGTGACCTCGGTCCGCGCATCGTGCACGCCCTCCTGCCCCTGCCCAACAAGGGCGGCTCCGACTGGTCCTACGCCTGGATCCCGGTGGTCGGTCCGCTGATCGGCGGCGCCATCGCTGCGGGCATCTACAACGTCGCTTTTGCTTAGAGCAGCCAGCGCAGCCCTGAGCAGCTAGAGCAGTCTTGAGCGACAACGCCGTAAGCCAGCCCCTTACCGACGGAACCCACGGACCTTTCAGGAGCACACAGTGACCGACGCGCACACCGCCGCAACGCATTCCCACGGCGCAGGGCCGTTCATTGCCGCGATCGACCAGGGCACCACCTCCAGCCGCTGCATCGTCTTCGACCGCGACGGGCGCATCGTCTCCGTCGACCAGAAGGAGCACGAGCAGATCTTCCCGAAGCCGGGCTGGGTCGAGCACAACGCCAACGAGATCTGGACCAACGTCGAGGAGGTCGTCGCCGGAGCCATCTCCAAGGCCGGCATCACCCGCGACGACATCAAGGCCATCGGCATCACCAACCAGCGCGAGACGACGCTGCTGTGGGACAAGAACACCGGTGAGCCCGTCCACAACGCCATCGTCTGGCAGGACACCCGTACCGACGCGCTCTGCAAGGAGCTGGGCCGCAACGTCGGGCAGGATCGTTTCCGCCGTGAGACCGGTCTGCCGCTGGCCTCGTACTTCGCCGGCCCCAAGGCCCGCTGGCTGCTCGACAACGTCGAGGGCCTGCGCGAGCGTGCCGAGGCCGGGGACATCCTCTTCGGCACCATGGACAGCTGGGTCATCTGGAACCTGACGGGCGGTGTCAACGGCGGTCACCACGTCACCGACGTCACCAACGCCTCCCGCACCATGCTGATGAACCTGCACACCCTGGAGTGGGACCCGAAGATCGCCGAGTCCATCGGCGTGCCGCTGTCGATGCTCCCGGAGATCCGCTCCTCCGCCGAGGTCTACGGCGAGGTCACCGGCGGCAAGCTGGGCGACCTGCTCGGCGGCATCCCGGTCGCCTCGGCGCTCGGCGACCAGCAGGCGGCCCTGTTCGGCCAGACCTGTTTCGCCGAGGGCGAGGCAAAGTCGACGTACGGCACCGGCACGTTCATGCTGATGAACACCGGTGACAAGATCATCAACTCGTACTCCGGCCTGCTCACCACCGTCGGCTACCGCATCGGGAACGACGCCCCGGTCTACGCCCTGGAGGGCTCGATCGCGGTCACCGGTTCGCTGGTGCAGTGGATGCGCGACCAGATGGGCCTGATCTCCACCGCCGCCGAGATCGAGACGCTCGCGTCGTCGGTCGAGGACAACGGCGGCGCCTACTTCGTGCCGGCCTTCTCCGGCCTCTTCGCCCCGTACTGGCGCTCCGACGCCCGCGGTGTGATCGCCGGCCTGACCCGGTACGTCACCAAGGCGCACCTCGCGCGCGCCGTCCTGGAGGCCACCGCCTGGCAGACCCGTGAGATCACGGACGCCATGACCAAGGACTCCGGCGTCGAGCTGGCGGCCCTCAAGGTCGACGGCGGCATGACCTCCAACAACCTGCTGATGCAGACCCTCTCGGACTTCCTGGACGCCCCCGTGGTCCGTCCCATGGTCGCCGAGACGACCTGCCTCGGTGCCGCCTACGCCGCCGGTCTCGCCGTCGGCTTCTGGACCAGCACCGACGACCTGCGCGCCAACTGGCGCCGGGCCGCCGAGTGGACCCCCAACATGGACGCGGAGAAGCGCGACCGTGAGTACAAGAGCTGGCTCAAGGCCGTCGAGCGGTCCATGGGCTGGCTCGAAGACAGCTCTGTCGAGGAGTAAGAAACAACATGACCAGCCAGTCCACCCTGCAGTCCGTGCCTGCCCTCGGTAAGCACCCGGCCTCCGGCTCGAACCCGAGCCGCGCCGAGACCCGGGAGCAGCTTTCCAAGGCGACGTACGACCTTCTCGTGATCGGCGGTGGCATCCTCGGCATCTCGACTGCCTGGCATGCCGCGCAGTCCGGGCTGCGGGTGGCCCTGGTCGACGCCGGCGACTTCGCCGGCGCCACCTCCTCCGCCTCCTCCAAGCTGCTCCACGGCGGTCTGCGCTATCTGCAGACCGGCGCGGTGAAGCTGGTGGCGGAGAACCACTTCGAGCGCCGAGCGGTGTCCCGTCAGGTGGCCCCCCACCTGGCCAATCCGCTCACGTTCTACCTCCCCGTCTACAAGGGCGGGCCGCACGGCGCGGCGAAGCTCGGGGCGGGCGTCTTCGCCTACTCCATGCTGTCGGCGTTCGGTGACGGCGTCGGGCACCTGCTGTCTCCGGCCAAGGCCGCGCAGGACGTGCCCGAGCTGCGCACCGAGAACCTCAAGGCCGTGGCCGTGTACGGCGACGGCCAGATGAACGACGCGCGCATGGCGCTGATGACGGTGCGGGCGGCCGTCGAGGCGGGCGCGGTCGTCCTCAACCACGCCGAGGTGTCCGGGCTGCGCTTCACCAAGGGCCGGGTCACCGGCGCCGATCTGCGCGACCGGCTCTCCGGTGACGAGTTCGGCGTCAACGCCCGGCTCGTGCTCAACGCGACCGGCCCCTGGGTCGACCACCTGCGCAGGATGGAGAACCCGGACGCGGCGCCGTCCATACGACTGTCGAAGGGCGCGCACCTGGTCCTGAAGCGGACATCTCCGTGGAAGGCCGCGCTGGCCACACCGATCGACAAGTACCGCATCACGTTCGCCCTCCCCTGGGAGGACATGCTCCTTCTCGGTACGACCGACGAGGAGTTCGAGGGCGACCCGGCGGACGTCGCGGTCACCGAGAAGGACACGGCGCAGATCCTCGACGAGGCCGCGTTCTCCGTACGCGACCAGCAGCTGTCCCGTGACCTGATCACGTACTCCTTCGCGGGCCTGCGGGTGCTGCCGGGTGGCCCCGGCGACACGGCGAAGGCCAAGCGGGAGACGGTCGTCACCGAGGGCAGGGGCGGGATGCTGTCCGTCTCGGGCGGCAAGTGGACGACGTTCCGGCACATCGGCCGTACGGTCATGCAGAAGCTGGAGACGCTGCCGGGCGCTCCGCTGGGTGACGCGTTCGAGCCGATCTCGGAGCTGCCGAAGCGGATGCCGCTGCCTGGGGTCGCGAACCCGCGTGCGGTTGCTCATCGGCTGCTGGTGGACGGGCCTGCGCCTGGTCCGCGGATGGCTGCGGACACGGCGCGGCATCTTGCCACGCACTATGGGTCGTTGGCGTTCGACATCGCTCGTCTTGCCAATGAGAACCCTGAGTTGGGTGAGCGGGTGCATGCGGATGCGCCGGAGATCTGGGCTCAGGTTGTTTATGCGCGGGACAACGAGTGGGCGGAGACGGCTGACGACGTGCTGCGCCGTCGGACTACCTTGACGATTCGGGGGCTTGCGACGGACGACGTCCGTGCGAAGGTTCAGGATCTGCTTGACAAGAAGTAGGCGGTACGGCGTGACAGGGGCGGCTCCTCTTTGAGGGAGCCGCCCCTGTTGCGTTGTGTTTTGCCTGCGGGTGCGTGGGGGCTGGTCGCGCAGTTCCCCGCGCCCCTAAATGCCCTCCACCACCGCTCTTACATCGTTCAGGTTGGTCAACTCATCGCGGCGGACGATTAGTTCGCGTCCGACAAGTAGCGCGCGGCGGGATGCCTCCACCGGGTCCGGCAGCGTCGTCAGGTCGGTCAGGTGGGCGAAGCCGATGATTCTGCGGATGATTTCTGTGCCTGCGTAGCCCACTGACTCTGTCCAGATCCTGCGTAGGAAGCGGTCCAGGTAGGCGTCGTCGAAGAACTTGTCGACCCTCGTGGGCCACAGGCGGCGGAACTCCGTCTCGAACGCCGCCCAGGACAGGGCGAGTTGGTCGGCGTGGTCGCTCAGGGAGCCCAGGGCCCGTGCCCGCTCCTCCGAGACCAATGCGTTGGCCCAGTACAGGCCGAGGTCGTAGCCGATCGGGCCTACGAAGGAGAACTCGGGGTCGAAGACCCGTACCACCGGGGTGCCTTCGCGTTCGCCGACCATGACGCTGCCTGTGTGGAGGTCGCCGTGGAGGAGGGCCTGGGCGCTCGTCATGAAGGTGTGGCGGAGGTCGGCTACTTCGGTGCGGAGGGTCGTGTCCGCGCGGAACTCCCTTGCCAGGTCGTCCAAGTCCTCGTGCCAGTGGTTGTGTTCGTGCTCGATGTACGGCTCGGAGAGGACCACGTCCTCGGTGATCTTGCACAGTTCCGGGCTCACCGAGGCCGCCAGCAGTGCCTTGCGGTCCGCTGACTTCATGCCGAAGTCGCTTGTCGCGAACGTCAGTTGGGCTACGAACTCGCCGATGCGGGCGGAGGTGTGCGGGCCGTACGACGCGCCCTCGTTGAGGAGGGTGCGCAGGACCTCCAGGTCCGACATGTCCTCCATGACGAGGGCGTAGTTCTCGGGGTCGTAGCCGTGGATCGCGGGGATCTTGTCGGGGGCGACCTTCGCGACCTGTTCGTACGCCCTTGCCTCGGCGTCGGCTCGCTCCGGGCTCATCGGCCAGGACGGGCCCGCCACCCGGACCCAGGGCAGGGCCTGCTTGACGGCCAGGCTGCGGGTGCCGTCGGCGGACCTCGCCAGGAAGACGCGGTTCATGTTGCCGTCGGAGACCTCACGGACCTGGATGTCCGCCGGGTCGGGCCAGTGGCCGCGCTCGTTCAGGTACGCGGGGATGTCGGCCGGCTCCAGGATGCGGTAGCCCATCGTGAACTTCCTTATGCGGTGCGGCGCTTGGACAGGGTGAAGCTGAAGATCAGGGCGAGGATCAGGACGGCGCCCTCGACCACGTCCTGCGTGTAGTACGGCAGGCCCTTGATGGTCAGGCCCGTGGTGATGATGCCGATCAGAACCGCGCCCAGGGCGGTGCCCCACACGTTCGGGCGGCCCCGGCCGAGGACGGACGTGCCGACCAGGGCTACGGCCACCGCTTCGAGGAGTTGCGAGGTGCCCGCGGACACATCGCCCTGGCCGATGCGTGCCGCCAGGATCAGGCCGCCGATCGAGGCCAGGACGCCGGAGAGGACGTACGCCAGGGCCCGGTACGCGCCCACGCGGATGCCCGCCAGGCGGGAGGCCTCGGGGTTGGCGCCGATCGCGTACAACACGCGGCCCCAGCGGGTGCGGGCCAGGAAGACCCAGGCGATGACGGTGAGGGCGCCGAAGATCACCACGGAGATGGGGATGCCGAGGATCGCGCCCCGGTCGATGCGCAGGAAGCCCTCGGTGAACCTGCCGGGGGCCGTCGTACCGTCGGACTGGGTCATGCCCGGGGTGATGGACTGGCCGTCTACCAGGATGAGTTTGGTGCCCTGGATGACGAACATGGTGCCCAGCGTGGCCAGCATGTCGGGGATCTTGAGGACCACGATGAGCAGGGCGTTGAGGAGGCCGGCCAGGGCGCCCGCCACGATCACCGCGATGATCGCGACGACTCCGACCTGGTTGTACGTGACCATCGTCTTCGCCGCGACGGTCACGCCGAGGCCGGCCACCGCCCCGACGGACATGTCCATCCCGCCGACGGCCATGGTGAGCGTGACCCCGAGCCCGAGGATCGCGGCCACGGACACGTACCGGAGGGTGTCGAGAAGGGTCGCGGAGTCACGGAACGACGGCTCGCTCAGCGCGAAGTACGTGAAGAGCGTGACGGTGACGAAGATGAACCCGTACTTGATGACCGCGTTCTGAATGCGGGGGCCTGCGGCAGCGAGCGTGGACGGGGTCGCCGTCTTCGCGGGAGCGCTCTGGGTGGTGGTCATGGGGTGCTGCTTCCTGGGGTGGCGTGCGGTGGAGCCGGCGTGAGCTGGGCAGCGGGTGGGGGGTGGTGGAGTGACGTTGCCTGGCGGGCGGGCGCTGTCCGGCGGGTCGGCTCTGCTCGACGGCTGCGGAGTCGCGCCCCTTCAGGGGCGCGGGGAACTGCGCGACCAGCCCCCACCGAGCCGCGGCCGAACAACCACCCATCCCCCGGAGCGCCCCTCATCAGACCGACGCCGAGATCGTCTGGATGACTCGGTCCCGCTCTGCGTCCTCGCCATACGCGTCAAGGTGAATCTCACCAGCAGCGAGAACGACGACCCGGTCGGCAACCTCCAGGACCTCGTCCACATCGGCCGACAGAACCAGAACTGCAGCCCCCTCCGCCGCCAGCGCACGCGCCCTGCGCCCGATGTCCCGCCGCGCACCGATGTCCACGCCTCGGAACGGCTCGTCCAGGATGAGGACACGGGGCCGTTCGGCGAGCCAGCGGCCGACGACGACCTTCTGCTGGTTGCCGCCGGAGAGTTCCTCGACGGTGGAGTGCTCGTCCCGGGCTACGACACCCAGCGCCTCGATCGTGTCGCGGCCGAGGGCGTCCTCCTTCGCGCGGTTCACCAGCCCGGCCGTGGACAGGGACTTGAGGAACGGGAGGGAGATGTTCTGGGCCAGGGACCAGCCGGGGACCAGGGCGTCCGCGTGCCGGTCCTCGGGGACCAGGTGGATTCCGGCCCGGATCGCGTCGGCGGGGCGGCGCGGCTCGTACGCCTTGCCGTCCAGTTCCACAGCTCCGCTGGTGAAGGGTTCGGCGCCGAAGAGGCCTCGGGCCAGCTCCGTCTTGCCCGCGCCCAACAGGCCGACGACTCCGGTGACTTCGCCCGCTCGCAGGTCCAGGTCCTGGGGTGTACGTCCGTCCAGGAGCCGTACGCCGCGCAGGGAGAGCAGGATCTCGCCCCGCTCCCCCGCTGGCTGCGGCCGTGCGGTGGTCGCCTCCTGGGCCTGGGCGAGCATGGCGCGCAGGGCGCTGTCCCAGTCGAAGGGCTTGACCTGGTCCTCGGTGAGACGGCCGTCTCGCAGGACGACCAGTCGGTCCGCCAGCGCGTCGATCTCGCCGAGGCGGTGGGAGACGTACAGGACCGCGATGCCGTCGTCGCGCATCCTCTCGACCAGCGCGAAGAGGCGTTCCGCCTCGGCGGCCGAGAGTGCCGACGTCGGCTCGTCGAGGATGAGGAGCCTCGGGCGGGTCGCCAGGGCGCGGGCCAGGATCAGCAACTGGCGGTCGGAGATGCCGAGTTCGGTGACGTCCCGCTTGAGCAGGGCGTCGCTCCAGCCGAGGTCCAGGGCCGACTGGATCTCGCGGGCGCGGGCCAGCACGCGGCGCCCGTTGAGGAACGGGTTGCCGCGTGCCTGGGCCAGCTCCTCGAAGACCAGGTTCTCGGCGACCGTGAGCCCTGGCACGATGCCCTCGCCGATCCGCTGGTGCACCGTCTGGATGCCCAACTGCCGGGCGGCCAGCGGGGATTGGAGGGCGGCCGGGGAACCGTTCACCGTCACCTCGCCGCCGTGGTCCGTGTGGACGCCGGACAGGATCTTGATGAGCGTGGACTTGCCGGCCCCGTTCGCGCCGAGCAGCGCGACGACGCTGCCCGGTGCGATGTCCAGCGAGACGGACTCCAGGACCGTCTTGCCGCCGAAGGCCATGCTGACGTCCCGCAGACTCACTGCTGCGGGCGAGGCCCCAACGGACGCCTCAGTGGGCGACATTGGCGATCCAGTCCGCCGTGCTGACCTGGGAGAGGTTCAGCGCGGGCAGGGCGGTGCGCAGCTGGTCCATGTTCTGGATGTTCTTGCTCTTCAGGAAGTCCTGGGTGATGGCGACGGCCGGGAACTCGACCGAGGTCTTGTTCAGCTGACCGGCCAGCTCCAGGGCCGTCGTACGGACGACCGCGGCGCCGACGGCGGACGGGTCGGTGCCCGCCGTGGCGACCCACGGGCTGTCCGCGGCGGTCATGTTCTGGATGTCGGCGTTGGAGACGTCCGCGCCGAACACCTTCACCTTTTCCTGGAGCTTCTTGTTCTGCACGGCGAGGACGGTGCCCTTGGCCAGCTCGTCGTAGGGGGCGAAGATGCCCGTCACGTCCGAGTGCTGGGTGAGAGCGGCGGAGACCAGGGGAACGTTGTCAGTGGCCGTGGAGTCGGTGACCTTGCCGACCTTGAAGGCCTGCTTCCAGCCGTTGGCGTCGACCGTCGACTTCCAGACACTGTCGCGCTTGTCGAGGGCCGCGTAGCCGGCGACGTTGACGTAGCCGACCTTGGCGTCCTTGCCGAGTTCCTTGCCCATCACGTCGAGGACGGCCTGCGCCATGCTCGCGTCGTCCTGCTTGGTGCTGACGACGCCCTCGGTGGCCGTCTCGACGTCGTAGACGACGACCTTGATGCCCTTCTTGACGGCCTTGTCGATCTCCGGCTGGATCGTCGAGGGGAAGCCGTGGTCGACGATGATCGCCTGCGCGCCGGAGTTGATCGCCGAGGACAGGTCGGTGGCCTGCTTGGCGTTGTCGGCCTGGGCGTCGTACACCGTCAGGTCGATGCCGAGGGCCTTGGCCTGCGCCTTCGCGCCGTTGCCCCACTGCTCGAAGTAGTCGCCGGCGCCGCTCTGGCGGACCAGCGCGACCTTGACCGTGCCCTTGCTGAAGGGCGCGGGCTTCGTGCCGGTGGCGGCGGACGCGGAGGCGGAGGTGTCGCCGGTGTCCTCGGAGGCATTCGTCGACTGCGAGCAGCCCGCGAGGAACAGCGCCGAGACGGAGGCCAGCGAGAGCGCGGCGAGAGGCAGACGGGTGCGGGACATGCGGAACTCCAGGGGCAAGGGCAGTACGGGAGGGATCGAGCGGAAGGTGGCGATGACCGAAAGGCGATGGCCGGGAAGCGAGGGCGCGGGAGTGTCCGGCCCCGAGCGCGAGGGGGCCGCGTGGGGCGGAGTTCGCGCCACGGCCGAGGGCGTCTCGGGTACTCCGGGTCAGGTCAGCGACAGCGGGCTGTGGTCGACCGGAGCAAGTCCACGTACAGCCGCCGCACGAGCAGCAGCGTCTTCATAGGGAGATCATGAGAACGTTTCCAGCCATTCGTCAAAGCCTTGGACACTGGATCTCAGCATGTGGAACGCCGGATTCGTCACACTCTGCCGACCCGTCGTCGGGAGTTACCATCACGGGACCGGCACCCGACCCGGGACAGTGAGGCTTCCGATGATGACGACACCCTGCGCGGCAGCGGTACGACGCTGTACCGGCGCGCCGTGTCGCGGCTGTCGCGACTGACGACCGGCCCGGTCGCCCTCCTGCTCTCCGGTCCCGCCTCCCCCGCCTTCGTTCTCGTTTGCGTTCCACTCCCCCCTTCCAGCCACCTGGAGTTGCTCCCATGACCCTGCTGACGACCTGGCCCGAGTCCGGCCCGGAGACCGTCGTGCGCCGTACGTCCGACCCGGCCGAGATCGCCGCCGCGCTGGCCCCGATCGGTGTGCGTTACGAGCAGTGGCCGATCCGCGAGGACGTTCCCGCGGACGCCGACAGCGACACCGTGTTCGCCTCGTACGGCCCGGAGATCGACAAGCTGAACGCCGAGGAGGGCTTCACGACGGTCGACGTCCTCGGTCTGCACCCCAGCGACGACCCCGGGTTCCCGGCGAAGGCGAAGGCCGCGCGCGAGAAGTTCCTCCAGGAGCACACGCACGACGACGATGACGAGGTCCGCTTCTTCGTCTCCGGGTCCGGCATCTTCTATCTGCACGTGAACGGCGAGGTCCACGCCGTGTTCTGCGAGAAGGGCGACCTGCTGGGCGTGCCGCGCAGCACCACGCACTGGTTCGACATGGGCACCAGCCCCGCCTTCACCGCGATCCGCTTCTTCCACGAGGAGGACGGCTGGATCGGCAGCTTCACCGGCTCGACCATCGCCTCGCAGTTCCCGGACTACGACACGATCGCGGCGGGCTACGAGGCAGACAAGGCCGCCGCGTGACGTTGCGCTGCGCCGTGGACGACATAGACGCCGTGGTGCTCGACATCGAGGGCACCACGAGCGCCACGGGCTTCGTCGTCGACGTGCTGTATCCGTACTCGCGCTCTCGTTTCGGAGCACTGCTCTCGGAGCGGAGCGGTGATCCGGAGGTGGCGCGTGCGGTCGCGCAGGTGCGCGAGCTGATCGGCGACCCGGACGCCGACGCCGTACTCGTAGAGAAGACCCTCAACACCTGGCTCGACGAGGACCGCAAGGCCACCCCGCTGAAGACTCTCCAGGGCGTCATCTGGTCCGAGGGCTTCGCACGCGGCGACCTCGTCTCGCACTTCTACGACGACGTTCTCCCTGCTCTGCGCACCTGGCACGCGGCGGGACTTCGGCTGTACGTCTACTCCTCCGGGTCGGTCGCCGCGCAACGCGCGTGGTTCACCAACAGCCCGGAGGGCGACCTCACCTCGCTGGTCTCCGGTTTCTACGACACCGAGAACGCGGGGCCCAAGCAGGAGCCGGAGTCGTACCGCCGTATCGCGGAGGCCACCGGCACCACCGACCCGAGCCATCTCCTCTTCCTCTCCGACCGGCCGGGCGAGCTGGACGCGGCGCTCGCCGCCGGATGGCGGGCCGTCGGGATCCGGCGGCCCGGGGAACCGTACTTCGAGCAGGGCGTCGGCGACCACGCCGAGGCGGGGGCGTTCGACGAGATCAGCATCACCAGCACTACCAGTAACGCCAGTTCAAGGAGCACCACGTGACCGCCGACATCAGCACGCTCGACCTCGAGGAGGCGGGAGCGGTGCTCGCCGCCGAGTCCGCCCGCTTCGCCTCCTTCGGCTGGATGCGGGGCACCTCAGGGAACCTGTCCGTGGTGCTGTCCCGCGACCCGCTGCTCCTCGCGGTCACCGCGAGCGGCCACGACAAGGGTGAACTGACGCCCTCCGACGTGGTGTTGGTCGACGCACAGGGCGCGGCGGTGAACGGCGGCAAGCCGTCCGCCGAGGCCGAGCTGCACGCCCGGGTCGCCGCGCTGACCGGCGCCGGTGCGGTGGTGCACGTGCACACCGTGGCGTCCGTGGCGATGGGCCGACGTGAGCCGGGCGGCATCGTGTTCAAGGACGTCGAGATGCTCAAGGGCGTCGGCCAGCCCGCGCACGACGTCGAGGTGACCCTGCCGGTCATCACCAACAGCCAGGACATGAAGGTGCTCGGGGACCGCCTGGAGGCGGCTCGTGACCCTCGGATGCCGGCCGTGGTGGTCGCGGGGCACGGGCTGTACGTATGGGGGGACAACCCCCGTCAGGCCCGGCACCACACCGAAGTCGTGGAGTGGCTGCTGGAGTTGGAACTCAGCGCTCCACGGGACGGACGGTAGTCACACCACGGGCCGGTGGGGGCTGGTCGCGCCCCGCGGCGGAGCCGCTGATCGATACAGCCCCGCGCCCCTCAGGGGCGCGGGGCTACTCGCTACTTCAAGAGGTCGCCCGGGAGTTCACCGGCCGAGACCTCCAACACGCCCCGCTCGGTGACCAGTCCCGTCACCAGCCGTCCCGGTGTCACGTCGAACGCCGGGTTGTGGCCGCGTGACTCGGCGGGAGCCGTCCGCACCCCCGCCCACTCCAACACCTCGTTCTCGCCCCGGAGTTCGATGTGGATGTCGTCGCCGGTGGCCGTCGCCAGGTCGACCGTGGTCGTCGGCGCCGCCACCAGGAACGGGATTCCGGCGTCGGCGCAGGCCAGTGCGACCCCGACCGTGCCGACCTTGTTGGCGGTGTCGCCGTTGGCCGCGATCCGGTCGGCGCCGACGATCGCCGCGTCGACCTCGCCGCGCAGGATGGTGCCGGCCGCGGCCCCGTCCGCCTGGACGTAGTGCGGGATGCCCTCCTGGACCAGTTCCCACGCGGTCAGGCGCGAGCCCTGGAGCAGCGGGCGCGTCTCGTCGGCGTACACGACCTCCAGCCGGCCGCGTGCGTGCAGTTCGCGGATGACGCCAAGTGCCGTGCCCCATCCGGCCGTTGCGAGTGCGCCGGTGTTGCAGTGGGTGAGGATGCGCAGCGGGCGGTCGCCGACGCTCGCGGCGAGACGCTTGAGGAGCCAGTCGGCGCCGTGCGCGCCCATCGCCCGGTTGCCCTCGACGTCCTCGCGCTGGACGGCGGCGGCCTCGTCGAGCACCGCCTCCAGGCCCTCCTCGAAGCGGGTCATGACCCGGTCCACGCACACCATGAGGTTGACGGCGGTCGGCCGCGCCTCGCGGATCCGCGCCACGGCCGCCCGTACCTGCTCCTCGGTCCAGCCCTCGCGCTCGCCCTCGATCAGCGCCAGCGCGACCCCGTACGCGCCCGCCGCGCCGATCGCGGGGGCGCCGCGTACGACGAGCCGCTGGATCGCGTCCACCAGGGTGTCCACATCGCGGACGTCCATGATCTCGTTGCGGTGCGGGAGCAGGGTCTGGTCGATGAGCGCGAGGCTGTTTCCGGTCCAGCCGACGGCGCGCAGTTCCTGGGACATGGCGGGACGCTCCTGAAGTTCCGATCGGTGCGCGACACCGTACATGACCTCGAAGAACCTAGGAGAACCACAGTTCGAGACGGCTGGGCGGGTGGCCGATTTCCGGTGTTAGAGTCCAGCACCCGCACCCGTAAGGCCCATGTGAAGGAGGACACGTGCTGCTCACCATGCGCCGTTTCCTCGACCACGGCCGGTGCGCGAGCGACGGCTGTCGACGCTGACCCGTCCCCCCTCGGCGTCCCCTGTCCCCTTCGCTCCGCTCCTCCCCGACTCGCCCCTCCCGTGCTCAGCGCAGAGCGCGGGCTGTGCTGTACGTCCCTCCGGAAGGTCCCCGATGCCTCGCAGATCCCGTCGTTCGCTCCCGCTCGTCGCCATGACCGCGCTGCTCGTCGCCGGTGCCACCGCCTGCAACGCCGCCGCGAAGGACGACGCGTCCTCCGACAGCAGTGCGGGCGCCAAGTCGTTCACGCTCGTCACGCCGGACGCCGTCGGGCAGAACGAGTTCCTGAAGCTGGCCGTGACCGGTGTCAAGGCCGCCGCGAAGGCGCACAACGGGACCGAGAAGGTGTTCGAGTCCACGGACACCGCCTCCCAGCAGCAGAACGTGCAGGCGGCCATCGACGCGGCGCCGGACGTCGTCGTGCTGGTCGGCTTCGAGTTCGCGGACCTGGTCGCGCAGCAGGCCGAGGCGCACCCCAAGCAGAAGTTCCTGATGATCGACGCGTGCACGACGAAGGCGTTCGACAACGTCAGCTGCGGTGTCTTCCGTGAGCACGAGGGCGTCTTCCTCGCGGGCGCCGAGGCGGGGCTGCTGACCAAGAGCGGCAAGGTCGGCGCGGTGGACGTGCTGGACACGCCCGTCTTCCGCCGCTTCAGCGACCCGTTCGCGGCCGGCGCCCAGCACGTCGCGCCGAAGACCAAGACCGGTACGCGCTTCGTCGGCGGCCAGTCCCCGTTCGACGACTCGGCGCGCGCCAAGGAGCAGGCGAACGATCTGCTGTCCGACGGCTACGACCAGCTGATGGCGGCTGCCGCGGCCGGCAACTACGGCGTGTTCGAGGCGGCCAAGGCGAAGGGCGCGTTCGCGTACGGCGTCGACGTCAACCAGTGCCCCTCGGCGCCCGGGACGGTCGTCGACAATGTGATCAAGCGCACGGACGTCGCCGTGGAGAAGGGTATCGAGCAGGTCCTCGCCGGTCAGACGAGCACGACCACCTCGTACGGCCTGAAGGAGGGCGGCATCAGCCTCACGGGCCTGGAGGACGGTGTGGCCGACTCCCAGTGCGTGATCGCAAAGCACCCCGACGTCCTGAAGAAGGTCGAGGCGCTGCGCGACCAGATCGTGTCCGGAGAGCTGACGGTCGATGACCCCGCCGCCAACTGACGTACGGGAGACGGCGGTCGAGCTGCGGGGAATCACCAAGCGGTTCCCCGGCACGCTCGCCAACGACGCCGTCGACCTGACCGTCCGGCGCGGCGAGATCCACGCCCTGATGGGCGAGAACGGCGCCGGCAAGTCGACGCTCATGTCGGTCCTGTACGGGATGGAGCGCCCGGACGCCGGTTCGGTGCACGTCGACGGGCGCGAGGTTTCCTTCTCCGACCCCGGCGACGCGATGGCCGCCGGGCTCGGCATGGTCCACCAGAGCTTCAAGCTGTTCGACTCGCTGACGGTCGCCGAGAACGTGGTGTACGCCGCCGAGCCACGCCGTTTCGGCCTGGTGGACCGGGCCGCGGCCCGGCGCCGGGTGCGTGAGCTGGCCGAGGAGCACGGGCTCGCGGTCGATCCGGACGCCCGGGTCGGCGAACTGCCCGTGGGGCTGCGTCAACGCGTGGAGATCCTCAAGCTGCTGCACCGCGGCGCCCGGACGCTCATCCTCGACGAGCCGACCGCCGTCCTCACCCCGGCCGAGGCGGACGCCCTGTTCGCGGTCCTCAAGTCCCTTGCCGCACAAGGCCGTACGGTCATCCTGGTCACGCACAAGCTGCGCGAGGTCCTCGAAGGCAGCGACAACGTCACGGTGTTGCGGGACGGCAAGGTCGTCGCCCGCCTGGTCACCGCGGACACGACCGCCGACGAGATCGCCGCCGCGATGACCGGCCGCGCCGTGGAACTCGACCGCGTCCACGCTTCCGGTACGCCGGGAGACGTGGTCCTGGACGTCACCGGCTTCGCCACGGACGGCGTACGGGATGTCCAACTCGCCGTCCGCGCAGGGGAGATCGTCGGAATCGCGGGGGTCGCGGGCAACGGCCAGAGCGAGCTGGTGGAGGCACTGGCCGGACTCCGACCGGTGACCGCCGGGCGGGTCACGCTGCTCGGCGACGACATCACGCACGCCGGCGCGACCGAACGCCGAGCCAAGGGCCTCGCGTACGTCCCGGAGGACCGCCACGCCGTCGGTACGGCGCCCACCGCGTCGGTCGCGGACAACCTCGCGATGGGCCACCACCGTACGTCGCTGTCCTCACGCGGACTGCTTCCACCGGCGGCCGTACGGGGCCACGCGCGGCGCCTGATCGAGCGCTTCGGCATCAAGGCGTCCTCGCCGGAGGTGGCCGCGTCCTCGCTGTCCGGCGGCAACCTGCAGAAGCTGCTCATCGGACGCGAACTCGCCCACGACGCCCCGCTGTTGCTCGTCGAGCAGCCCACGCGCGGGGTCGACATCGGCGCCGTCCAGAACATCCACGACCAGCTGATCGCCTACCGCGACGCCGGCCACGCAGTCCTGCTCGTCTCGGCCGAGCTGAGCGAGATCCGGGGGCTCGCGGACCGGGTCCTGGTGATGTACGAGGGCCGCGTGACGGCGTCGTACGACAAGGCCGACGCGGACGAACGGACGCTGGGCCTCGCGATGGCCGGCGGCGCCGATCACTCGGCCCCGGTGGCCGCGGTGGAGGTCGGAGACTGACATGGAACAAGCACCCCGAATATCGCCGACAACCCGTATAGCGAGAGCACTTCGCTCCCCCGTCGCCTTCTCGGTGCTCGCCGGGGTCGTCATCGGCGCCCTGTTCCTCGTCGGGACGGGCGCCGATCCGGTCGCCGCGTACGGCGCGGTACTCAGCGGTTCGCTGGGCGCCGACGGCATCGGGTCGACGCTCACGACCCTGACGAGCGTGCTGGGTCTGGCGCTCGCGCTGGCAGTGCCGCTGCGCGCCGGGCTCATCAACCTGGGCGGGGACGGGCAGTTGGTGCTCGGCGGGATGGCGGCGGCCGTGACGGGACTGTACTCACCGCTGCCCGCACCGCTCACCGTTGTCCTCGCGCTGCTCGCGGGCATGGCCGCCGGTGCCGGGTACGCGGCCCTGGCCGCCCTGTGCGAGAACCGCTTCGGCGTACCGCTGCTGGTGAGCAGTCTGCTGCTCAGCTATCCGGCGGCGTCCTTCGCCTCCTACCTGGCCCGCTACCCGCTCAAGGAACCCGGCTCCAGCCTCCCCCAGACCCGGCAGCTGCCGGACGGGGTCGCGCTGGCCACGTTCGGTTCGTCGACCGTGACGGTCGGGCTGCTGCTGGTCGTCGTGGCCGCCGCCGCATACTGGTTCACCGACCGGCACACCGCGGTCGGCTACGAGATGCGGATGACGGGCCTCAACTCCCGTTTCTCCGCGTACGCGGGCGTCGAGCGCAAGGGCCTGACGCTACGGCTGATGGCGGTGTCGGGCTCCCTCGCCGGACTCGTGGGCGCCATAGGCGTGTTGAGCTTCCCGTACCGCTTCCTCGACGGCTCGCTCACCGCACCCGGCTACACCTGGACGGGCCTGACGGCAGCCCTGCTGGCCGCCGCCGCACCCGTCGGCACGGTCCTCGCGTCCTTCTTCTTCGCCATGCTGCAAGTGGGCGGCCTGTCGATGGAGCGGACCACCGAGGTACCGCGCGAACTGACCCAGGTGCTCCAGGCGATCGTGATCGTGTTCCTGGCGGCCCGACTGCGCTTCCCGCGCCTGTCCCGGAAACGCGGCGGCAAGCCGACCGACAAACCCGTACAGCAGAGCCCGCAAGGGGAGTTGGTCTGATGTTCTTCGACTCCGATCTCCTCATGTCGGCGCTCCGCGCGCTGACGCCCATCCTGCTGGCCGCGCTCGGCGGGGCCATCTGCGAACGGGCGGGCGTCTTCAACATCGGCCTCGAAGGCATGATGCTGATGGGCTGCTTCACGGCCGTGGCCACGAGCTGGTTCACCGGCAGCCCCTGGCTCGGCGTCCTGGCGGCGGCCCTCGCCTCCGCCGCGTACTCCCTCATCCTTGCGGTGGGCGCGGTGACTCTGCGCGGGGATGCGGTTGTTCTGGGAATCGCCCTGAATCTCCTGGCAGTTGGCCTGACCAGCTTCCTCCTCCGTACGGTCTTCGGTGTGCAGGGCACCTTTGACGATCCGTCACTGGCCGGGCTGCCGTTGGTCGGTGGCTTCTCGCCGCTCGCGTATCTGGCGTGGGCGGCGGTCGGCGTGGCCGCGCTGATGCTGTCCCGGCATGTGTGGGGGCTCAGGCTGCGCGGGGTCGGCGAGGCACCGGACGCTGCGGCCACGCTCGGCGTGAGCCCGGTCAAGTACCAGTACGCGGCCGTGCTCGTCTCCGGTGTCCTGTGCGGGCTCGCGGGGGCCCAACTCGCCCTCGGCAACGTCACGTTGTTCTCCGAGAACATGACGGCGGGGCGCGGCTGGATCGCCGTCGTCGCGGTCATGCTCGGCCGTGCGCTGCCGCTCGGTGTGCTGCTCGCGGCACTGCTGTTCGGCCTCGCGGAGGCGGCCGGCTTCCGGCTCCAGGGCCTCGGTCTGCCGCAGCAGGCGACCGACGCGGCGCCGTACGTCGTCACGCTCGGCGCCCTGTTCCTGACGACGGCCCGCCGCCGTCGCCGTACGCCTGCCACGTCCCCCTCCACCGCCACTTCTCCCGGAGCCGTTTCATGACGCAGGACCTGTTGCCCGTCACCCGAATACCCCGCACGGGGCTGCCGCCGCGCGCGCTGGTCGTCGGCGACCCGCAGCGCGCCGCTCTCGTCGGCGCCAAGCTGGAGGGCGCGCAGGAGGTGTCGTACCACCGCGAATACCGTGTGTTCAGCGGGAGTTGGAAGGGCGTGCCGGTGCTGGTCGCCTCGCACGGGGTGGGCGGCCCGGGGGCGATCCTGCTGTTCCAGGAGCTGGCGGACGCCGGTGTGCGGACCTTCCTGCGGTTCGGTACGGCCGGGGCGATGCGGCCGGGGATCGGCGACGGCGATCTCGTCATCGCCGAGGCGGCCGTACGGGACGACGGTGTCACCCAGCAGTTGCTGCCCCCGGAGTACCCGGCGGTGGCCTCCCCCGAGGCTGTGCTCGCGCTCCAGCGGGCGGCGCGCGAGGCGGGCGCCCCGCATCACCGGGGCATCGTGTGGACACGGGCCGCCTTCCAGCCCGGTCTCCTCCCCCTCTTCTCCTACGAGGGCGCCGGACTCGCCGCCATCGAGATGGAGTTGAGCGCACTCCTGGTGACCGCCTCGCTGCGGGGACTGGTCGCGGGCGGAGTGGTCGTCATCGACGGGGCGAACGCCGACGAACTCGTCGACGAGACCGTCACCGGCGGCTACAACCCGCACCGGGAGATCGTGGCGGAGGGCGTCGAACGTGGCGCGGTGGTGTCGCTGGAGGCGCTGCGCCTGCTGGCGGAGGACGAGGCCGAGAACGAGGACAAGGAGCCCCTCGCATGAGCAAGCCGATCGACCTTCTCGTCCACGGCGGCGATGTCCTCACCGTGGACGAGGCCGGAACCGTCGTACAGGACGGGGCCGTCGCCGTCCGCGACGGCGAGATAGTCGCCGTAGGCCCGGCCGAGGAGCTGACAACTCGGTTCACAGCCGACGAGTCCCTTGACGCCTCGAACTGCCTGGTCCTCCCCGGCCTCGTCAACACGCACACCCACCTCGCCATGACGTTCCTGCGCGGCCGGGCCGACGACGTCACCCTCCAGGGCTTTCTGGAGCGCGTGCTGAAGTGGGAGGCCCAGCTGCTCTCGCCGAAGAACGTGGCGGCGGCCGTCCGGGTCGCGGTCGCCGAGAGCGTGCGCGCCGGGGTGACCTCGGCGCTCGACATGTACTGGTTCCACGAGGCGGCCGAGCAGGCGGCCCGCGAGGCGGGCTGGCGACTGCACACCGGCCCCACCTTCATGGACGTCCCGCAGCCGCCCGACGGCATCGCCTACGAGGACCGGCTGGCCTGGGCCCGCCAGGACCTGGAGGCACGCGGCACACCGCGCCCGGGCAACCGCCCGATCCTCTTCGCCCACTCCACCTACACCCTCGCCCCCGACCAGCTGGTCGAAATCGCCGCCCTGGCAAGGGAGTTCGGCGCGCTGCTGCACATCCACGCCGCCGAGAACGCGACCGAGGTCGCCACGGTCGAGGTGAAGTACGGCAAGCGCCCGGTGGAGCTGCTCGACTCGCTCGGGCTGCTCGGCCCCGACCTGCTGCTGGCCCACGCCGTGGACCTGACGGGCCCGGAGATCGCGGCGCTGGCCCGCACCGGCACGTCGGTCGCCCACTGTCCGGTCTCGAACCTGAAGCTCGGCTGCGGTATCGCACCCGTGCCCCGGCTGCTCAGCGCGGGCGTCACGGTCGGCCTCGGCACCGACGGGGCCGTCAGCTCGAACACCCTGGACGTGCTCGGCGCGGTCCGGCAGGCGGCCCTCGTCCACAAGGCCGACGGCGACCCCACGGCCGTCGGCGCCGAACAGGCCGTACGCATGGCGACCGTCGAGGGCGCGAAGGCGCTGGGCCTGGGCGACCGGCTGGGCTCCCTGGAGGCCGGTAAGCGGGCCGACCTGATCGTGCTCGACCTGAACGCCCCGCATCTGCGGCCCCGGCACGACCCCTGGTCGACGCTCGCGTACGCGGCGCACTCGGCGGACGTCCGGGACACCGTCGTGGACGGCAGGGTGCTGATGCGGAACCGGACGCTGACCACGCTCGACGAGGCCGCCGCCCTCGCCGACCTGGAAGCACTGGCCTGACACCCGACCCGGCAGCCCGCAGGTACGGTTCCGGCCACTATCGGGGGACCCTCGTACGGGCTGACATCGCATTTTGTGTCCCGTTCAGCCCACTGAACCCCCATAATGGCCTGAGACATCGGATGTCTGAAAAGGTCTGAACGGCAGGGAGGCCCGCCATGGCAGTCACCGACGAGGCGATCGAGAAGATCAAGGGAATGATCGTCTCCGGGTCGCTGCGCCCCGGCGACCGACTGCCCAAGGAGAGCGAGCTGGCCGCCGAACTCGGCCTGTCCCGCAACTCCCTGCGGGAGGCGGTGCGCGCCCTGTCGCTCATCCGGATCCTGGACGTGCGGCAGGGCGACGGCACCTATGTGACCAGCCTCGATCCCCAACTCCTCCTCGAAGCACTGAGCTTCGTCGTCGACTTCCACCGCGACGACACGGTCCTGGAGTTCCTGGCCGTGCGCCGCATCCTGGAACCGGCCGCGACCGCGATGGCGGCGCAGCGCATCAGCGAGCAGCAACTCGACGCGCTCTCCGCCCAGCTGGACCGGCTGGGCGGTGCCCCGTCGGTGGAGGAACTGGTCGCCGCCGACCTGGAGTTCCACCGGGGAATCGTGCAGAGTTCCGGCAACTCGGTGCTCTGTTCCCTCCTCGACGGTCTGTCCGGGCCCACCACCAGGGCCCGGATCTGGCGCGGGCTGACCCAGGAGGACGCGGTCAGCCGCACCCTGCACGAGCACCGGGCGATCCTGGGCGCCCTGCGCGACCGGGACGCGGAGGCGGCGCGTTCGTGGGCGACGGTGCACATCGCGAGCGTCGAGCAGTGGCTGAGGTCGACCCTTTAGAGGGACCTCCGGGCGTACCTCTGAACGCACCCCGAACGCTCGGATGAATGTGAGGGGTGGTGCAGGGTGGCTCAGGGGTGGTGTTTCCGGGCGTCCATCGGGGCAGTGATCCGTTCACTCCCCCGTGCAAGGGGGCTGCGGGCGCCCCCGCCACACGCCGTAAGGTTGGGTGGTCAAACGAGGGCACGTCGGAAGGAGGCGCTGGGTGATCGAGCTGGAGGGGGTTCCCGAGCTGATCGACCCAGTCATGGTGGCCGCGTTCGAGGGTTGGAACGACGCCGGCGACGCCGCTTCCAGTGCGGTCGCGCATCTGGACCGGGAGTGGAAGGGCGAGGTGTTCGCGGCGCTCGACGCCGAGGACTACTACGACTTCCAGGTCAACCGCCCCACCGTGTGGCTGGACGCCGGCGTGCGCAAGATCACCTGGCCGACGACCAGGCTGTCGGTGGTCAGGGTGGGCGGCGACAAGCCCCGCGACCTCGTGCTGGTCCGGGGCATCGAGCCGTCGATGCGCTGGCGCTCGTTCTGCAACGAGCTGCTGGGCTTCGCGCACGAGCTGGGTGTGGAGCTGGTGGTGATCCTGGGCGCGCTGCTCGGCGACACCCCGCACACGCGTCCGGTTCCGGTCAGCGGGGTCACGTCCGACGCGGATCTGGCCCAGCGGATGGATCTGGAGGAGACCAAGTACGAGGGCCCCACGGGCATCGTCGGCATCCTCCAGGAGGCGTGCACGCACGCGGGCGTACCGGCAGTGTCGCTGTGGGCGGCGGTCCCGCACTACGTCTCGCAGCCGCCCAACCCGAAGGCGACGCTGGCCCTCCTGAACCGCCTGGAGGACCTGATCGACGTCCGCATCCCGCTGGGCGAGCTGCCCGAGGACGCGCGCGCCTGGCAGGTGGGCGTGGACCAGCTGGCCGCCGAGGACAGCGAGGTCGCGGAGTACGTGCAGACGCTGGAGGAGGCCCGGGACACCGCCGAGCTGCCCGAGGCGACGGGCGAGGCGATCGCACGCGAGTTCGAACGCTATCTGCGCCGCCGTGACGGCACCGGCCCCGGCCCGGCCCCCGGCGGCCACGCCACGGCGGACGGCACCGACAGCGCGTCGTACCGAGGCGCCCGAGGGGCGGACGAACGAGGCCAGGTCGGCGAACGGTTCTTCCAGCGGATCGACGAGCGGGGAGTGCGAGGCGCGCGGCGCCAC
>NZ_JBSFDA010000169.1:0-22190 GCF_053593675.1 Streptomyces sp. NPDC002156
CGCCAAGCTGCTGCTCGCCGATCTGCCGGAGAACGAGCGACGCGCTCTCGCCGACAAGCTCGACTACCCGATGTACACCTCCCGCTCCACCCCCACGCCTTGCGCAGGCGGAACGTCAGGGACAGGCCCTCGTCGGTGAACGGCTCGCCGTACGTGGTGTCCGCCTCGCCCTCGACGAAGTCTGTTGCCAGGACCTCGTCGGCGATCAGGGGCGAGTGCTCGGTCAGGGCCGCCGTCACCGCGGGGTCCGTGGATGTCCAGCGGAGGGCGATGCGGTCGGCGACGTCGAGGCCGCTGTTCTTGCGGGCCTCCTGGATCAGGCGGATCGCGTCACGGGCGAGGCCCGCCTGGCGCAGCTCCTCCGTGATCTCCAGGTCGAGGGCGACCGTCGCGCCCGAGTCGGACGCCACCGACCAGCCCTCGCGCGGGGTCTCCGTGATGATGACCTCGTCGGGGGCCAGCGTCACCGTCTCGCCGTCTACCTCCACCGACGCCGTGCCCTCGCGCAGGGCCAGGGACAGCGCCGCCGCGTCCGTGTTCGCGACCGCCTTCGCCACGTCCTGGACGCGCTTGCCGAACCGCTTGCCCAGGGCGCGGAAGTTGGCCTTCGCGGTCGTGTCGACCAGGCTGCCGCCCACCTCGGAGAGGGACGCCAGGGAACTGACGTTCAGCTCTTCCGTGATCTGCGCGTGCAGTTCGCGGTTCAGGGTGTCGAAGCCGGTCGCCGCGACCAGCGCGCGGGACAGCGGCTGGCGTGTCTTCACGCCCGACTCCGCGCGCGTGGCACGGCCCAGTTCCACCAGCCGCCGTACGAGCACCATCTGCTTCGACAGCTCCGGGTCGATCGCGGACAGGTCCGCCTCGGGCCAGGAGGTCAGGTGGACGGACTCGGGGGCGCCCGGGGTCACCGGCACCACCAGGTCCTGCCAGACCCGCTCGGTGATGAACGGGGTCAGCGGGGCCATCAGCTTCGTGACCGTCTCGACGACCTCGTGCAGGGTACGCAGCGCGGCCTTGTCGCCCTGCCAGAAGCGGCGCCGGGACCGGCGTACGTACCAGTTGGACAGGTCGTCGACGAAGGCCGACAGGAGCTTGCCGGCGCGCTGGGTGTCGTACGACTCCAGGGACTGCGTCACCTGGTCGGTGAGCGCGTGGAGTTCGGACAGGAGCCAGCGGTCGAGGACCGGGCGGTCGGCCGGGGCCGGATCGGCCGCGGACGGGGCCCAGTTGGACGTACGGGCGTACAGGGCCTGGAAGGCGACCGTGTTCCAGTAGGTGAGGAGCGTCTTGCGGACGACCTCCTGGATGGTGCCGTGGCCGACGCGGCGGGCCGCCCAGGGGGAGCCGCCGGCCGCCATGAACCAGCGGACGGCGTCGGCGCCGTGCCGGTCCATCAGCGGGATCGGCTCCAGGGTGTTGCCCAGGTGCTTGGACATCTTGCGGCCGTCCTCGGCGAGGATGTGGCCGAGGCAGACCACGTTCTCGTACGAGGATTTGTCGAAGACCAGGGTGCCTACCGCCATCAGCGTGTAGAACCAGCCGCGGGTCTGGTCGATGGCCTCGCTGATGAACTGCGCCGGGTAGCGGGACTCGAACAGTTCCTTGTTCCGGTACGGGTATCCCCACTGCGCGAACGGCATCGAACCCGAGTCGTACCAGGCGTCGATGACCTCCGGGACGCGGGTGGCGGTGCTGCCGCAGCCGTCCTGGGGGCAGGTGAAGGTGACCTCGTCGATGAACGGGCGGTGCGGGTCCAGGTCCGACTGGTCGGTGCCCGTGAGCCCGGTCAGCTCCGCGCGGGAGCCGACGACCGTGAGGTGGTCCTCCTCGCAGCGCCAGATCGGGAGCGGGGTGCCCCAGTAGCGGTTGCGGGAGAGCGCCCAGTCGATGTTGTTGTTCAGCCAGTCGCCGTACCTACCGTGCTTGACCGTGTCCGGGTACCAGTTGGTCTTCTCGTTCTCCTGGAGGAGACGGTCCTTGACGGCGGTGGTGCGGATGTACCAGGACGGCTGCGCGTAGTAGAGGAGCGCGGTGTGGCAGCGCCAGCAGTGCGGGTAGCTGTGCTCGTACGGGATGTGCTTGAAGAGCAGCCCGCGCGCGTGGAGGTCCTCGGTGAGCTTTTCGTCCGCCTTCTTGAAGAAGACACCGCCCACGAGGGGGACGCCCGCCTCGAAGGTGCCGTCCGGGCGGACGGGGTTCACGACCGGCAGGCCGTACGCGCGGCAGACCTTGAGGTCTTCCTCACCGAAAGCGGGGGACTGGTGGACCAGACCCGTACCGTCCTCGGTCGTCACGTAGTCCGCGTTCACCACGTAGTGGGTGGGTACGTCCGCCGGGAACTCGACCAGCTCGAACGGTCGTTGATAGGACCAGCGCTCCATCTCGGCGCCGGTGAAGGTCTGGCCGGTGGGCTGCCACTCCTCGCCGAGCGCCTTGGTGAGCAGCGGCTCGGCGACGACCAGCTTCTCGCTGCCGTTCGTCGCCACCACGTAGGTGACGTCCGGGTGCGCGGCGACCGCCGTGTTGGAGACCAGCGTCCAGGGCGTCGTCGTCCAGACGACGAGGGCGGCCTCGTCGGCCAGCGGACCGGAGGTGAGCGGGAAACGGACGTACACGGAGGGGTCGACGACCGTCTCGTAGCCCTGCGCCAGCTCGTGGTCCGACAGGCCTGTGCCGCAGCGGGGGCACCAGGGGGCGACGCGGTGGTCCTGGGTGAGCAGGCCCTTGTCGAAGATCGTCTTCAGGGACCACCAGACCGACTCGATGTACTCGGGGTCCATCGTGCGGTACGGGTCCTGGAGGTCGGTCCAGTACCCCATGCGGGTCGTGAGCGCCTCGAAGGCGTCCGTGTGCCGGGTCACCGACTCACGGCACTTGGCGTTGAACTCGGCGATGCCGTACGCCTCGATGTCCTGCTTGCCGGAGAAGCCCAGCTCCTTCTCGACCGCCAGCTCCACCGGGAGGCCGTGGCAGTCCCAGCCGGCCTTGCGGGCCACGTGGTAGCCGCGCATGGTGCGGAAGCGCGGGAACACGTCCTTGAAGACGCGGGCCTCGATGTGGTGGGCGCCCGGCATGCCGTTCGCGGTGGGCGGGCCCTCGTAGAACACCCATTCGGGGCGGCCCTCGGACTGCTCAAGGCTCTTGGCGAAGATCTTCTGCTCGTGCCAGAAGTCGAGCACGGCCTGCTCGAGCGCGGGCAGGTCGACCTGGGCGGGCACCTGGCGGTACGTCGGCGTTGTCATCAGCGAGCTTCCTCCGGCGGAACTTTCTGCCTTCCGTCGGAGGGACGAGAGCCGGAATTCTCCGGACGCCGTGTACGGCGTACTCCCGCGGTACCACCCTCCTTGGCTCCCCGGTGCGTCGTGCGCACCGATGAGCCCCCTCATTGGGGTCGCGATACCGGGTCTAGTGGCCTTGGCTGTCCTGCTCGCCTCGCTGCGGCTTTCTTCCGGCGGCTCCGGGGTGATCTTCGCGTCGCGCTCGCCCCCGGGCTTCCACCGTCCCCGGGTCGCTCTGGGCTGCGTACGCCGCTACTCGTCCCCATCCACGCTTCTCGCTCCGCCCAGTGTACGGCGACCCACGGACAGCGGCCGACCGGTTTTCCGAGCCACCCGAATGGCGAGGGTCGGGTGTCCGCATTCCGGGACGCCCGGCTCGGCGGATTACCCGGCGGGGAGCTGGGCACAACGCTTGCAGGCTTGCCCCGCGGGACCGGCGGGGCGGGCGAATCGGGCGGCGTGCCCCGTTGCCGCGGGACTCAAGTCGATTTATCGTCCCAGCACGATTCGCGAGCAAGATCACAATATGTGAAGGGGCCGCGGCCATGGTGGCGAAAAAGACCGCCGTACAGCAGTCGGCGTCCAGCAGATCCACCGGATCCGCGGCCGCGGAAGCCTCCGGCAGGGGTAAGGGGGCGGACGTCAAGAAGAGCGTCCGGGGAGGGGCGGTGGAGGGTTCCGCGAGGGGCTCGGCCGCGGGTGCGGCGGGTGCCGCGGGGGTGAAGCGGGCCAGGGTGAAGGAAGCCGTCCCCAAGGAGGCCGTTCCGAAGAAGAGCGCGGTGAAGAAGATCACCGCGAAGAAGGCGGCGGTTGAGAAGACGGCCGCCAGGAAAACGGTGGCCTCGGAAGCGGCCGCCAAGAAGACGGCGGTCAAGGAGACGGCTGCCACGGAATCGGCTGCCACGGAATCGGCGGGTACGGAATCGGCGGGTACGAAGACGGTCGCCACCAAGGTGGTGGCGAAGAAGGCGCCGGCCAAGAAGGGCGTCGCCAGGAAAGCCGTCGCCAAGAAGGCCGCCGCCTCCGGAAGCGCCGCAGGCAAACGCACGGCCAAGAAGAGCACGGCCAACAAGGCGGGCGCGGCCGAGGCCGCGAAGACGACGGGAGCTACGACGGTGGTTGCGAAGAAGACTCCTGGCACGGCCACGGCGGCGAAGAAGCCCAGTGCGGTACCCAAGGCACGGCTCGCCGCGGCGGCGGAGCCCGGCGAACTCGCCGTACGCCCCGGTGAGGACCCATGGACCCCGGAGGAGGTGGCGGAGGCGCGCACCGAGCTGCAGTCCGAGGTGCTGCGGCTGCGCGCCGAGATCACCAGGTCCGAGCAGTCGCTCGTGGGTCTCATGCGGGACTCGGGGGACGGCGCGGGCGACGACCAGGCGGACACCGGTACGAAGAACATCACGCGGGAGGGGGAGATGGCGCTGGCGGCCAACGCGCGCGAGATGCTCGTCCAGGACGAGCGGGCCCTGGAGCGGCTGGACGCGGGCACCTACGGCCTGTGCGAGAACTGCGGCAACCCGATCGGCAAGGCCCGTATGCAGGCCTTCCCGCGCGCGACGCTGTGCGTCGAGTGCAAGCAGAAGCAGGAGCGGCGCTACTGACCGCGCCACTGACCGGCCGTGGAACGCCCGGTGCTCTCCTGTGGCCCAGGAGGCGTGTCGTACCCTCGTCCTCAGTCAGGAACCTAGGTTGAGGGACTCACGTGGCAGAGGCGGAGCGCATCATCGGTACGCCGGACATCCCAGACGCGGCGGGGGCCGAGCCGGAGCAGCCCGGTTCCGACGACGCCGGGACGCCGAGCCCGGACGAGCGGCCCCGGGGCAAGCGCCGGATCTTCGTGTTGTTCACGGTCGCCGCGCTGGCGTACGCGCTGGACCTCGTCAGCAAGATGATCGTGGTCGCCAAGCTCGAGCACCACGCGCCGATCGAGATCATCGGGGACTGGCTGAAGTTCGAGGCGATCCGCAACGCGGGCGCCGCTTTCGGCATGGGTGAGGCCTTCACCGTGATCTTCACGGTCATCGCGGCGTCCGTGATCGTCGTGATCGCCCGGCTGGCCCGCAAGCTCTACAGCCTGCCCTGGGCGATCGCCCTCGGGCTGCTGCTCGGCGGCGCGCTGGGCAATCTGACCGACCGGATCTTCCGCTCGCCGGGCGTCTTCGAGGGCGCGGTCGTCGACTTCATCGCGCCCAAGCACTTCGCGGTCTTCAACCTGGCCGACTCGGCGATCGTCTGCGGCGGCATCCTGATCGTCCTGCTGTCGTTCAAGGGGCTCGACCCGGACGGGACCGTCCACAAGGACTGAGGGCCGGGCGCCGGTTTGTCCACAGGCCGGTCGGGGGTGCCGGGCCCGTCCGGCATACTCGACGGGTGAGCACCGTTCCCGAGATCCGCAACCTGCCCGTACCCGACGGCCTGGAGGGCGAGCGCGTCGACGCCGCCATCTCCCGCATGTTCGGCTTCTCCCGTACCAAGGCGGCCGAGCTCGCCGCCGCGGGGAAGGTCATGGTCGACGGATCGGTGGTCGGGAAGTCCGAGCGGGTGCACGGCGGAGCCTGGCTCGAGGTCGAGATGCCGCAGGCGCCCGCGCCCGTGCAGATCGTGGCCGAGCCGGTCGAGGGCATGGAGATCGTGCACGACGACGACGACATCGTCGTGATCGTCAAGCCCGTCGGCGTGGCCGCGCACCCGTCGCCCGGCTGGACCGGGACGACCGTCATCGGCGGCCTCGCCGCCGCCGGCTACCGCATCTCCACCTCCGGTGCCGCCGAGCGCCAGGGCATCGTGCACCGGCTCGACGTCGGCACCTCGGGCCTGATGGTGGTGGCCAAGTCGGAGCGCGCGTACACGTCGCTCAAGCGCCAGTTCAAGGAGCGCACGGTCGACAAGCGCTACCACACGCTCGTCCAGGGCCACCCCGACCCGATGAGCGGCACGATCGACGCACCCATCGGCCGGCACCCGAACCACGACTACAAGTGGGCGGTCACGGCCGAGGGCAAGCCGTCCGTCACGCACTACGACCTCATCGAGGCGTTCCGCGCGGCCTCCCTGCTCGATGTGAAGCTGGAGACCGGCCGCACCCACCAGATCCGCGTCCACATGGCCGCCCACCGGCACCCCTGCGTCGGCGACCTGACGTACGGGGCGGACCCGACGCTCGCCAAGCGGCTCGGCCTGACCCGCCAGTGGCTGCACGCCGTCCGGCTCGGGTTCGAGCACCCCGGGGACGGGTCGTGGGCCGAGTTCGCGAGCGTGTATCCGGACGACCTCGCCAATGCCCTGGAGAAGGTGCGCGAGGAGACGTACGCATGAGCCTGCCGACGGTGTACGTGGTGCGTGTCGCCGAGGATCCCGCCGACCGCGAGGCCTGCTTCGCGGTGCGCAAGGAGGTCTTCGTCGCGGAGCAGGGCGTGCCGGAGGATCTGGAGTACGACGAGTTCGACGCCGGTGCGCTGCATGTGCTGGCCGTCCGGGAGGACGGGGTGGCGCTCGGTACGGGGCGGTTGCTGTACGGGGAGGCCGCTGCCGGGCGGACCGGGGGCGATCTGTCCGTGGGGTCGCTGGGGCGGCTCGCGGTGCGGAAGGACGCGCGCGGGCTGGGCGTCGGGGTCGCGCTGGTCCGGGGGATCGAGCGGGCGGCCGAGGAGCTGGGGCTCGGTGCTGTGGATCTGCATGCGCAGACCTCGGCGTCGGGGTTCTACGAGCGGCTCGGGTACGCGGGGTACGGGGACGAGTTCTTCGAGGCCGGTATCGCGCACCTCGCGATGCGCCGCTCTCTCTGATTCCGGGCTTTCTCGTCCCCTGCGCACCCGCCCGGTTCAGCCCCGGCCGGCTGTCCTCGGGGTTTCGTGCGCCCTGCGAGGCGCTCCGTCCTGGGACCGGCGTGTGGCCTCCGTGCCCGGCGGCAGGGACGCGTCCGCCGTGTTGACCCGGGGGAGGGCGTACGGGTGGTGTTCGGTCAGCCAGCGGATCATGCCCTCGCGGACGTGGACCCGGACCTTCCAGACGTCGTCCGCGTCCTTGGCGGTCACCAGCGCGCGTACCTCCATGGTGCTCGGTGTGGCGTCCGTGACACACAGGTCGCAGGTGCGGCCGTCCCAGGCCGGGCACTCGCGCAGCAGGTCGCGGAGCTTCTCGCGCATCGCCTCCATGGGCGCGGTGTGGTCGAGCTGCCAGTAGACGATGCCGGTCATCTGGGCGCCGCCCCGCGACCAGTTCTCGAAGGGCTTCGACGTGAAGTAGGACACCGGCATCGTGATGCGCCGCTCGTCCCAGGTACGCACGCTCAGGAACGTCAGCGTGATCTCGTCGACCGTGCCCCACTCCCCGTCCACCACGACCGTGTCGCCCAGGCGGACCATGTCGCCGAAGGCGATCTGGAACCCCGCGAACATGTTGGCCAGCGTCGACTGGGCCGCCACACCGGCGACGATGCCCAGGATGCCGGCCGATGCCAGCAGTGAGGCGCCGGCCGCGCGCATCGCCGGGAACGTCAGCAGCATCGCCGCCACCGCCACGACGCCCACGATCGCCGCGACCACCCGCTGGATCAGCGACACCTGGGTACGGACCCGACGGACCCGGGCCGGATCGCGGTGGGCGCGGGCGTAGCGCGTGTACGAGGTGTCCACGATCGCCATCGCGATGCGCACGATCAGCCAGGCCGTCGCACCGATCAGCACCAGCGTCAGGGACTGGCCGACGGCGTCATGGTGATCCTGGAGCAGGTCGGCCTGGTTGTACGACCCTCGGAGCAGTGCCGCGCACAGGACGAGCTGGTAGGGCACGCGGGCCTGGCGCAGCAGTCCCCACAGTGGTGTCTCGGTCTGGCGTTCGTCCGCCTTCCGCAGCAAGCGGTCCGTGACCCAGCCGATGAGCAGCGTGAGCACGACCGAGCCACCGACGACGATCAGCGGGCGCAGTACGTTCTCCATGCCGGAGAACGTAACCGGAGAAGGGGGGTCGTGAACATGCGACCTCGGGTGTCCTCACGCACACTGCGAGGTTCGGCTGCCGGGGTTGTTGTCAGTGGTGGCTGGCACGATGTCCTCATGAACGTCATGCTCTTTCACTCGACCTATGGGCTCCGTCCCGCAGTGCGCGCCGCCGCCGACCGGCTGAGGGCGGCCGGACACGAGGTGTGGACCCCCGACCTCTTCGACGGGCACACCTTCGAGACCGTCGAGGAGGGCATGGCCTTCAAGGACGCCATAGGCAAGGACGAGCTGCTCAAGCGGGCGATCCTGGCCGCCGCGCCCTACTCGGGGCGGGGTCTGGTGTACGCCGGGTTCTCCTTCGGCGCCGCGACAGCACAGACGCTCGCGCTCGGCGACGAGAAGGCCCGCGGGCTGTTGCTACTGCACGGTACGTCGGACATCGCCGAGACCGCGTCGGTGGACGAACTGCCGGTCCAACTGCACGTGGCCGAGCCGGACGCCTTCGAGACCGACGACTGGCTGAGCTCCTGGTATCTGCAGATGGGCAAGGTGGGCGCCGACGTGGAGATCTACCGGTACGCCGGGGCCGGTCACCTCTACACCGACCCCGACCTGCCGGACTACGACGAGGAGGCCACCGAGGCCACCTGGCGGGTGGCGCTCGGCTTCCTCGACAGCCTGTAGGGAGCCTGTAGAGGGGTTACACCGGGTCGTACGTCCGTTGCATCTTCTGCGTGCCGCTGGGCGTGCGGTACGAACGCCACCAGGTCGACGTCGCGTTCGTCTTCGTACGGTCGGAGAGTACGTAGTAGTCCATCTGCGCCCGGTCGGCGGTGATGTCCAGGACGCCGTAGCCGTGGCGGTCGGTGTCGACCCAGTGGACGTGCCGGTTGGCTGCGCGGATGATCGGCGCGGCGAGCGCGGTGACGGTGCCCTCGGGGACCTTGAGGATGTCGTCGAGGTTGTCGGAGGTGACCGAGGTGACGACGAACTCCGTGGCGGCGGAGGGGGACAGCGGGTAGGTGCCGGCGTCCACGGGCACGTCGTTGGCCCAGGCCATGTGGATGTCGCCGGTCAGGAAGACGGTGTTGCGGATCGCGTTGGAGCGCAGGTGGGCGAGGAGTTCACGGCGGTCGTCCGTGTAGCCGTCCCACTGGTCGGTGTTGAGGGCGAGCCCCTCCTTGGGCAGGCCGAGCAGTTCGGCGAGCGGCTTCAGGAGGTCGGCGGTGAGCGAGCCGATCGCGAACGGCGAGATCATCACCGAGTTCCCGACCAGCCGCCAGGTGGTGTCCGAGGCCTTCAGTCCCGCCTTCAGCCAGTCCAGTTGGGCCCGGCCGGTGATCGTACGCTCCGGGTCGTCGACCGAGCCGTTGCCCGTGGCCACCTGCTGCGAGCGGAAGGAGCGCAGATCGAGGAGGGAGAGGTCGGCGAGCTTGCCGAAGCGGAGGCGGCGGTAGGTGGTGCCCGCGATCGCCGGACGGACCGGCATCCACTCGAAGTACGCCTGTTTCGCGACGGACTGGCGGGTCGCCCAGGCGCCCTCCGTGCCCTCGGTGTGGTTCTCGGCACCGCCCGCCCAGGCGTCGTTGGCGAACTCGTGGTCGTCCCAGATCGCGACGACCGGCGCTGCCGCGTGGAGGGACTGGAGGGCCGAGTCGCTCTTGTAACGCCCGTGCCGTACGCGGTAGTCGGCCAGGGTGAGGATCTCGTGCGCGGGGGCGTGCGGGCGTACGACGGTGTCGCGGGTGCCGTACTCGCCGGTGCCGTACTCGTAGATGTAGTCGCCGAGATGCAGCCAGGCGTCCAGGTCGCCGCGGGCCGCGAGATGACGGTACGAGGAGAAGTAGCCGGCCTCCCAGTTGGCGCAGGAGACCACGCCGAAGCGGAGGTTGGACACGGCGGCGTCGGCGGCGGGCGCCGTGCGGGTGCGGGCGGCGGGGGAGTCCGTGCTGCCGGCCGAGAAGCGGAACCAGTAGTCCGTGGCGGGCGCGAGGCCCCGGATGTCCGCCTTGACCGTGTGGTCGGAGGCGGCCGTCGCGGTGGTCGAGCCCTTGGAGACGATGTTCGTGAACGCCTTGTCGCGGGCGACGGTCCAGCTCACCTCGGTGTCCGGGCCGAGCCCGGAGCCGGGTATCGCCTCGGCGGTGGGCGTCACCCGCGTCCACAGCAGGACACCGTCCGGCAGCGGATCGCCGGAGGCGACGCCGTGCAGGAAGGCCGGTGCCTCGGCGGCATGCGCCGCGGCACCCTCGGCCAGCGCGGCGGCCAGTGGGCCGGCCAGTACGGCGGTGGCCGCCGCGGCCTTGACGACCGTACGGCGGCGCGGGGCGAGGGAGTTGACCTGGGCGCCCGTGGACTCGGAGGAACTGCTTCGACTCGTCACGGGCGCTGAGATTACTGATCAGTAAGGCAGTAGAGCGGGCGAAATCACTAAAGTTCGCCCGCTCTTCGGCTGATCGTCCACTGGGGCCGGGCGGCGGAGCGTACGGCAGACGCTCCGGCCGGACCGGAACCCGCTGCTCAGGCCTTCAGCGCAGCCTCGATCGCCGTGTTGAAGTCGGCGACCGTCATGGGCGCGTTGTCGCTGTTCGGGGCCGTGAGCTTCTTGCCGTCCATCACCAGGCTCGGGGTGCCGTTCACGCCGTCCTTGTTGGTGTTGAACGTCTCGGACATCGCCAGCGCCCAGGCGTCGTACGTGCCGTTCTTGACCGCGGTCTGGAACTTCGTGTTGTTCTTGAGCGCGCTGACCGTGTTCGCCACCTTGATCAGGTAGTCGTCGCTCTTGAACTTGTCGTCGCTCTCCTCGGGGTGGTACTTCGCCGAGTAGAGCGCGGTCTTGTACTCCAGGAACGCCTCCGGGCTCACGTTCAGCGCGGCGCCCATGGCGCTCATCGCGTTCTTGGAGCCCTCGCCGCGGGAGCCGATCTCGATCTTTCCGTTGCTGTCGGTGTCACCGTCGAGGAACGTGCCACCGATGTACTGGATCTTGAACTTGCCCGCGTCGAAGTCCGCCTTGAGGGTCGTGCCGACCGTCTGCTCGAACTGGGCGCAGATCGGGCAGCGCGGGTCCTCGTACAGCTTGAGGGTCTTCTTGGCGGTGCTCTTGCCGAGGACCACCGTCGTGCCGTTCGTGCCCGTGGTGTTGGCCGGCGCGACGACCTTCGCGTCCTTCGCCTCGTCCCAGTAGCCGGGCTTGTTGCCCTGGACGACCGCGTAGCCGATGCCGCCGGCTATCGCGAGGACGCCGACGACGGCGCCGGCCACGATGAGCTGCCGCCTGACCTTGTCCCGCTTGGCCTGGCGCTCGCGCTCCTGACGCAGCCGCTCACGGGCCGCGTTCTTGGCGTCTTGGCTGTTCCGCTTGCTCATGCTGATGATCTCCCTGGGGAACGCGTACGCGTCATGGGCGTCGTACGCGGATACGAATGAGGGGACTTGCCGGTGCTCGGTGCTCGGAGCTGTCGCTCAGGCGAAAGCGAGCGGACTCGGCGGTCCTCGTCGTCCCAGGGAGTGCACGAGCAGACGCGCGCGGGGGATGGCGACGCGCTGTGCCGGTCGCGGCAGGCGGCGTACCGCCGGGGCGGACCGGAAGGTCACCGCGGCGGCGGCCAGCAGCAGCGGGCGGAAGCCGGCGGCGGTGAGCGCGTCCAGCAGTCGGCCCAGGGCCCGTTCGCCCCGGCGCAGCCAGGCGGCGGCCAGCAGCCCCACGCCGATGTGCGCGGCCAGCAGCAGCCAGGCCGTCGACGGGCCGGCGTGGGCGAGAAGTGCCCCGACCCGGTCGGTGTCGGCCACCCGGGCCAGCGGGGTGCCGACGTTGTCGCCGGCGCACAGCACGTCGAAGCCGACCGAGCGCAGGGGGCCGGCGACCGGGCCGCCCGCCCGGCCGTAACAGACGGTCTGGCCGGTGGTGAAGACCGTGTCGGCGGCCAGCTCCAGCGGGATCAGCAGGGCCGCGATCCGGCCGAAGCCGCGCTCACGGCCGGCCAGCGCGTACGCGACGACGAAGACGGCGGCGGCGATCACGGCCACCGTCCCCATCGGCAGCGGGGCCCGGGACAGCAGCACGTGCGACGCGCTGCTGAGCGTCACGACGAGTGCCGTGAACAGCGCCGCGCGTACGGCTCTGAGCTGGGTCCCGGATATGTCCATAGCGGAGGAAGTGTGTCACGGACTCCCGTAAGAGGCCCCTAAAAGGTCCCTGTGAGCGCGTGCACGGTCCACAGGGGGTCCGGAAGGGGCTCCCGGAGGTGTCTAGAGGCCCGGGATCCGGCCGTTGCGGAACAGGTCCACGAAGATCTGGTGGTCGGCACGCGCGCGTGCGCCGTACTCGTGGGCGAAGTCCACCAGGATGTCCGCGAAGCCCGCCTCGTCGGCCGCGATCGCCGCGTCGATGGCCCGCTCCGTGGAGAACGGCACCAGGGACTCGCCGGACTGGTCGTCCGCCGCCGCGTGCATCGTGGCCGTCGCCCGGCCCAGGTCGGCCACCACGGCCGCGATCTCCTCCGGGTCGTCGATGTCCCCCCAGTCCAGGTCCACGGCGTACGGCGACACCTCGGCGACCAGCTGGCCGCGGCCGTCCAGCTCGGTCCAGCCCAGCCACGGGTCGGCGTGGTCCTGGAGGGCGCGCTGCGAGATCACCGTGCGGTGGCCCTCGTGCTGGAAGTAGCCGCTGATCGCCGGGTCGGTGATGTGCCGGGAGACCGCCGGGGTCTGGGCCTGCTTGATGTAGATCACCACATCGTTCTCCAGGGCGTCCGTGGCGCCCTCCAGAAGGATGTTGTACGAGGGCAGCCCGGCCGAGCCGATACCGATGCCGCGCCGGCCGACGACGTCCTTCACCCGGTACGAGTCCGGGCGGGTCAGGGACGACTCCGGGAGGGTCTCCAGGTAGCCGTCGAAGGCGGCCAGCACCTTGTAGCGCGTGGCCGCGTCCAGCTCGATGGAGCCGCCGCCCGGTGCGAAGCGGCGCTCGAAGTCACGGATCTCCGTCATCGAGTCGAGCAGCCCGAACCGGGTCAGCGAACGGGCGTCGCGCAGCGCGTCCAGCAGCGGGCCCTGGGCGGTGTCCAGGGTGAACGGCGGCACCTCGTCGCTCTTCGCGCCGGTCGCGAGGGCGTGGACGCGCTCGCGGTACGCGCCCGCGTACGTCCGCACCAGCTCGGTGATCTGCTCGTCGGAGAACGCCTTCGCGTACCCGATGAGGGCCAGGGAGGCGGCGAGGCGCTTGAGGTCCCAGGTGAAGGGGCCGACGTACGCCTCGTCGAAGTCGTTGACGTTGAAGATCAGCCGGCCCTGGGCGTCCATGTACGTGCCGAAGTTCTCCGCGTGCAGGTCGCCGTGGATCCACACGCGCGAGGTGCGCTCGTCCAGGTACGGGCCGCCCCTCTTCTCCTCGTCGAGGTCGTGGTAGAAGAGGCACGCCGTGCCCCGGTAGAACGCGAACGCCGAGGCCGCCATCTTGCGGAACTTCACGCGGAACGCGGCCGGGTCGGCGGCCAGGAGCTGGCCGAACGCGGTGTCGAAGACGGTGAGGATCTCCTCGCCGCGGTGCTCGGCGCTGAGCTGCGGAACCGACATCGCTGGGTGCCTCCTGGTGCAGGTGGTGCGTGACAAATGGGGCCGGACGGGCCGCCCGGCGGGCCGGATCACTCCGTGTCCCTTCCAACGTCCGAAGGTACGCCGGAGTGCCCGCGACCCACGCATCAAGGTAGGGGGGAGACCCCTCCCGCTGTCAGTGCCGAGGCATAGACTTCGTCGCTGTCCCCCCAGACTGCCCGCAGCCTGTCGCCGAGTGTTTTCCATGGAGGCCACGCCGTGTCAAAGCCGCCGTTCACGCACCTGCACGTCCACACCCAGTACTCGCTGCTGGACGGTGCCGCGCGGCTCAAGGACATGTTCAACGCGTGCAACGAGATGGGCATGACCCATATCGCCATGTCCGACCACGGCAACCTCCATGGGGCGTACGACTTCTTCCACACCGCCAAGAAGGCGGGGGTCACGCCGATCATCGGCATCGAGGCGTATGTGGCGCCCGAGTCCCGGCGCAACAAGCGGAAGATCCAGTGGGGCCAGCCGCACCAGAAGCGCGACGACGTGTCCGGTTCCGGCGGTTACACCCACAAGACGATCTGGGCGGCCAACTCCACGGGCCTGCACAACCTCTTCCGGCTGTCCTCGGACGCGTACGCGGAGGGCTGGCTGCAGAAGTGGCCGCGGATGGACAAGGAGACCATCTCCCAGTGGTCCGAGGGCCTCATCGCCTCCACGGGCTGCCCCTCCGGCGAACTCCAGACCCGGCTGCGGCTGGGCCAGTTCGACGAGGCGGTGAAGGCGGCCTCCGAGTACCAGGACATCTTCGGCAAGGACCGCTACTTCCTGGAGCTGATGGACCACGGCATCGACATCGAGCACCGGGTCCGTGAGGACCTGCTCCGGGTCGGCAAGAAGCTCGGCATCCCGCCGCTGGTCACCAACGACTCGCACTACACGTACGCGCACGAGTCGGTCGCGCACGACGCCCTGCTGTGCATCCAGACCGGCAAGAACATCTCCGACCCGGACCGCTTCAAGTTCGACGGCACCGGCTACTACCTGAAGTCCACGGACGAGATGTACGCCATCGACCAGTCGGACGCCTGGCAGGAGGGCTGCGCCAACACCCTCCTGGTCGCCGAACAGGTCGACACCGCGGGCATGTTCGAGGCCAAGAACCTCATGCCGAAGTTCGACATCCCGGACGGCTTCACCGAGGTCACCTGGTTCCAGGAAGAAGTCCGGCTCGGCATGAACCGCCGCTTCAACGGCAACGTCCCCGAGGACCGCCAGAAGCAGGCCGAGTACGAGATGGACGTCATCATCCAGATGGGGTTCCCGGGGTACTTCCTCGTCGTCGCCGACTTCATCATGTGGGCCAAGAAGCAGGGCATCGCGGTCGGCCCCGGCCGTGGTTCCGCCGCCGGTTCGATCGTCGCGTACGCCATGGGCATCACCGACCTCGACCCGATCCCGCACGGTCTGATCTTCGAGCGGTTCCTCAACCCCGAGCGCGTCTCCATGCCCGACGTCGACATCGACTTCGACGAGCGTCGGCGCGTCGAGGTCATCAGGTACGTGACGGAGAAGTACGGCGCCGACAAGGTCGCCATGATCGGCACGTACGGCAAGATCAAGGCGAAGAACGCCATCAAGGACTCCGCGCGCGTGCTGGGTTATCCGTACGCGATGGGCGACCGCCTCACCAAGGCCATGCCCGCCGACGTCCTGGGCAAGGGCATCGACCTCAACGGCATCACCGACCCCTCGCACCCGCGCTACAGCGAGGCCGGCGAGATCCGGTCGATGTACGAGAACGAACCGGACGTGAAGAAGGTCATCGACACCGCCAAGGGTGTCGAGGGCCTGGTCCGGCAGATGGGTGTGCACGCGGCCGGCGTCATCATGTCCAGCGAGCCCATCGTCGACCACGCCCCGATCTGGGTGCGGCACACCGACGGCGTGACCATCACACAGTGGGACTACCCGCAGTGCGAGTCGCTCGGCCTGCTCAAGATGGACTTCCTGGGCCTGCGCAACCTCACGATCATGGACGACGCCGTCAAGATGGTGAAGGCCAACAAGGGGATCGACCTCGACCTGCTGGCCCTGCCGCTCGACGACCCGGCGACCTTCGAACTCCTCCAGCGCGGCGACACCCTCGGCGTCTTCCAGTTCGACGGCGGGCCCATGCGCTCCCTGCTGCGCCTGATGAAGCCCGACAACTTCGAGGACATCTCCGCCGTCTCGGCGCTCTACCGTCCCGGCCCGATGGGCATGGACTCGCACACCAACTACGCCCTGCGCAAGAACAAGCTCCAGGAGATCACCCCGATCCACAAGGAGCTGGAGGAGCCTCTGGAGGAGGTCCTCGCGGTCACCTACGGCCTGATCGTGTACCAGGAGCAGGTGCAGAAGGCCGCCCAGATCATCGCCGGGTACTCCCTCGGCGAGGCCGACATCCTGCGCCGAGTGATGGGCAAGAAGAAGCCCGACGAACTGGCCAAGAACTTCACCATCTTCCAGGCCGGCGCCAAGAAGAACGGCTACAGCGACGAGGCGATCCAGGGCCTGTGGGACGTTCTGGTCCCCTTCGCCGGCTACGCCTTCAACAAGGCCCACTCCGCCGCGTACGGCCTGGTCTCGTACTGGACCGCCTACCTCAAGGCCAACTACCCGGCCGAGTACATGGCCGGACTGCTCACCTCGGTCAAGGACGACAAGGACAAGTCCGCGATCTATCTGAACGAGTGCCGGCGCATGGGCATCAAGGTGCTCCCGCCCAACGTCAACGAGTCGATGTCCAACTTCGCCGCCCAGGGCGACGACGTGATCCTCTTCGGCCTCTCCGCGGTGCGCAACGTCGGTACGAACGTCGTCGAGTCGATCATCAAGTCCCGCAACGCCAAGGGGAAGTACGGCTCCTTCCCCGACTACCTCGACAAGGTCGAGGCGGTCGTCTGCAACAAGCGGACCACGGAATCGCTGATCAAGGCCGGCGCCTTCGACAGCATGGGGCACACCCGCAAGGGCCTCACCGCGCACTTCGAGCCGATGATCGACAACGTGGTCGCGGTGAAGAGGAAAGAGGCCGAGGGGCAGTTCGACCTCTTCGGCGGCATGGGCGACGAGGACACCAGCGAACCCGGCTTCGGCCTCGACATCGAGTTCACCACCGACGAGTGGGACAAGGCCTATCTGCTCGCCCAGGAGCGGGAGATGCTCGGCCTGTACGTCTCCGACCACCCCCTCTTCGGCCTGGAGCACGTCCTCTCCGACAAGGCCGACGCCGGTATCTCCCAGCTCACCGGAGGTGAGCACGCGGACGGCGCGGTCGTCACCATCGGCGGCATCATCTCCGGCCTCCAGCGCAAGATGACCAAGCAGGGCAACGCCTGGGCCATCGCCACCGTCGAGGACCTCGCCGGCTCCATCGAGTGCATGTTCTTCCCGGCCACCTACCAGCTGGTGTCGACCCAACTCGTCGAGGACGCCGTCGTGTTCGTCAAGGGACGCCTCGACAAGCGCGAGGACGTGCCCCGGCTGGTCGCGATGGAACTCCAGGTCCCCGACCTGTCGAACGCGGGCACCAACGCGCCCGTGATCCTCACCATCCCCGCCCTGAAGGTCACCCCGCCGATGATCAGCAGGCTCGGCGAGATCCTCAGCCACCACAAGGGCGAGAGCGAGGTCCGCATCAGGCTCCAGGGACCGAGCAAGACGACGGTCCTGCGGCTCGACCGGCACCGGGTGAAGCCCGACCCGGCGCTCTTCGGCGACCTGAAGGTACTGCTCGGGCCCGCCTGTCTGGCCGGTTGATCAACTGACGCGCGCGAGGGGCGCACCCTGAACGGGTGCGCCCCTCGCTGTGCTTGAGCTTCAACAACGGTCAGTTGTGGCCGAAGCGCTTCTGCCGGCCCTTGCGTGCCATATCACCGGGAGTCACCTGGGTGGCGCGCTGCTCGGCCTGCGACTCCATCGAGGAGGACTTCGCCTCTTCGGCACCGCGCTCGGCCTGGGACGCCTGGTGCTGCTGGCGACTCTGCTTCTTGTTCTTGGCCATGGTGATCTGCCTCCTGAGGGGGATCTAGGGACCAGGACCGACTTCAGATTCACATGGCCCGACAAAGCGTGCATGTCGGAGAATTACCCTGCGTAATAAGGTCTTGTCGTGTGGTGGGACCCTCGGCCGACGAGGGAAACGCCACGCCGAAGATCGAGTTCGGGCCGTTAACATCCGCGCGGTCGGGCAGACTCGAAGCAAGCCCGAAGCAAACCTCCCGGAAAGAGGGTGGATCGCGTGGACCGCTGCATCGTCCTGGTGGATGCCGGGTATCTGCTCGGCGCCGCGGCGAGTCTTCTCGCCGGAGAGCCCTCGCGGTCCCGCATCACCGTCGACCACCCCGCCCTCATCCAGGGCCTTCGCGAACGCGCCGAGTCGGACACCGAACGGCCGTTGCTGCGCATCTACTGGTTCGACGGCGCCCCCGACCGGGTGCCACAGCCCGAGCACCGCAGGCTGCGCGTGATGCCCCGGGTCACCGTCCGCCTCGGCGCCCTGACGCGCAGCGACGGACGGTGGGCCCAGAAGGGCGTCGACGCCGCCATGCACGCCGAGCTGACCGAGCTGGCCCGCAACCGCGCCTGCTCCGACATCGTCCTCGTCACCGGCGACGGCGATCTGCTGCCGGGCATGATGGCCGCCAAGGAGCACGGCGTCGCCGTACACCTGTGGGCCGTGCAGGCCGCCGACGGCGACTACAACCAGTCGGAGGACCTGGTCGCCGAGGCCGACGAGCGGCGCGTCCTCGACCGTACGTGGATCACCAAGGCCGTACGGGCCAAGGACCTCGGCGGGGTCTGCGCGCCGCCGCCCGCGCCCCGGCCCGAGATCGCGGCGATCCTCTCCGCGCCGCTGCCCGAGTCGGCGCTCGGGCAGACCGCCGAGCGGTCCGCCGACGAGCAGCAGGAGCACGCGACGACGCCCGCCGCGCAGAACGGCTCGCAGGAGCGCGTGCCCGCCCCCAAGGGCGTACCGACCCCCAAGGACCTGGCCGCGCTGCGGGCCCCCGGCGCCCAGCCCGCCCAGCAGCCCGCGAACGCGACCCTGCGCTGGTCCTCCGACAAGGGCTGGGTCGACCGGCCGGGTGTGGCCGCCGAGCCCCCCGAGGTCGCCGCCATGCCGACGCTGGCCCAGCTCACCTCGGCCGAGCAGCGCTGGGCGGACCGCGAGGAGGACATCACCACGGTCGGCGGTGATCCCTACGAGGTCGGACAGGTGTTCGCGCGCCGCTGGATGGAACGCCTCCCAGAACCCGCCAACCTGCAGAAACTGTCCACGATGTACCCCCGCATCCCGCACCGCATCGACGGCGAGCTGCTGCGCTACGCCGCCCGCTTCGGCCTGCTCGCCCACAAGGACGACCAGATCGACGAGCACGACCGGTATGCGATCAGGGCCGGTTTCTGGCGCGAGATCGACGTCCGTACGGCCGCGGAGCACGCGCCTGCCGGGGAGTGAGCCGGGCCCCTGTGACCGGGGGTTGGATTTCTGGCGGAGTCGGGCACCCCGTACTCTCGTCCTTCGTGAGTACGCGCACGGCACACGCAGCCCGACACGGTGACGATGTCGTGTGCGCGGTGCGCGATCTCAGCAAGACCTATCGGGCGGTACGCGGCCGACGCGGTTCCCCCGGAACACCCGAGGTCAAGGCCACCGACGCCGTCGATCTGGACGTCCGACGCGGTGAGATCTTCGGCCTGCTCGGGCCCAACGGCGCCGGCAAGTCGACCCTCGTTCGGCAGATCACCGGCCTGATGCGTCCCGACCGGGGCAGCGTGGAGATCCTGGGCCACAACATCGTGCGCCACCCGGAGCGGGCGGCACGCATCCTCGCCTACCTCGGCCAGGAGTCCAGCGCCCTCGACGAGCTGACCGTGTCGCTCGCCGTCGAGACCACCGCGCGACTGCGCGGCCTGGAGGTACGGCGGGCGCGGACAGAACGGGACGCCGTCCTGGAGGAACTGGGGCTCACCGCCCTGGCCGCCCGGCCCATTCGCAAGCTGTCCGGCGGGCAGCGGCGGCTCGCCTGCTTCGCCACCGCGCTGGTCGGGGAACGGCCGCTGCTCGTCCTCGACGAACCGACGACCGGCATGGACCCGGTGGCCCGGCGTGCGGTGTGGGGTGCGGTCGACCGGCGTCGGGCCGAGCGCGGCACGACCGTACTGCTGGTGACGCACAACGTGATCGAGGCCGAGACGGTTCTCGACCGGGTGGCTGTCCTCGACCGGGGGCGGGTGATCGCCTGCGACACCCCGGCCGGGCTGAAGGAGCAGGTCGCGGGGGAGGTGCGCGTCGATCTCGTCTGGCGGGAGTCGGCGCCCCTGCACGTTCCAGAGGTCGCCGCGCTGCGGGACCGGGCTGTCGAGTCCGGGCGTCGGTGGACGCTGCGGCTGGCCCCCGAGGAGGCCCGCGCGGCCGTCGCCACCGTCACCGGCGGGGCCGCGTTCACCGCGCTGGACGACTTCACGCTGGCCACACCGAGCCTGGAGGACGTGTATCTGGCGCTCGGGGGGAATGTGACGGGGCTGGTGAAGGCGTGAGCGGCATGAGTGCTGGGGGCTTCCGATCCGTACGTGTATGCGTGCGGATGCGAGAAAGGGCACGGGTGCGGGTGTCGGCGGGGGAAAGGGCGGCTGTCGTGACCGGGACGAAGAGGAGCAGCTCGACGTGAGTGTCGTACCCGCGGAAGCGCTGCCGGGCACAGCCCTGGCCGTGGAGGAGGCGCCCGCGCGCCGCGCGATGGCCGAGCTGGGACCGCGTGCCCGGCTGTGGCCCGCGCTGGTCGCGGTGTACCGGGCACAGCTGTCCCGGGCCCGGGTCGCGCGGATTCCGCTGCTGTTCGTGGCGACCTTCCAGTCCATCGGGATCATGATCCTTATGCGCGGGGTCGTGGAGGGCGGCGGGGAGGCCCGGGCCGTGGTGGCCGGGGCCTCGGTGCTGGTCGTGGCCTTCGTCGCGCTGAACCTGCTCGCCCAGTACTTCGGGCAGCTGCGGGCCAGCGGCGGGCTCGACCACTACGCCACGCTGCCCGTGCCGCCCGCCGCCGTGGTGCTGGGCGCGGCGGGGGCGTACGCCTCCTTCACCGTCCCGGGGACCGTCGTGACGGCCGTGTTCGGGTGCCTGCTGTACGGGCTGCCGCTGGCGCATCTGTGGGTGCTCGCCCTGGTGATCCCGCTCGCGGGGGCCGCGCTCGCCGGGCTCGGTGCCGCCTTCGGGCTGCTCGCGCCGCGGCCGGAACTGGCCACGCTGCTCGGGCAGTTGGGTATGTCGGCGGCGCTGCTGCTGGGGGTGCTGCCTGCGGAGCGGATGCCCGGGGTGGTGCGGTTCGCGCGGGATCTGCTGCCCTCGACGTACGGCGTGGAGGCCTTCGCCCGGACCTTCGGGCCCGACCCCGACTGGGCCTTCGTCTTCGGTGACCTGGCCGTGTGCGCGGGGGTCGGGGTGGTCTCGCTGGCCGTCGCGACCTGGGCGTACCGCCGGGCGGCCGTCCGGTGACGCGCCGCACAGACGGGCCTGGCACGATGTCAGGGTGACCGCACCGCTGACTCCGCCTCCGCCGCCGCACCAAGAGCCCTCGCGTGAACGTGAAGAGGCCTCACGGCCCCAGCAGCCCTTGCAGCAGCAGCCCTCGCTCCAGCAGGCCCCGGACAGCCGGTCCTGGCAGGACTGGCCGGCGCCGGCCGGGTCCTCGGGGAGCGGGTTCGGAGCGGCGTACGGACAGGACGGCCCCGGGATGAAGACGGAAGTGCGGGAGGCCGCTGTCGTCACGGTCGTGGTGGCGCTCGGTGGGGTGCTGCTCGGGCTGCTGTGGTGGTGGCTGGCGCCGAGTGTGCCGCTGGTCGGGGACATCGTCGAGAACCGCTGGGTCGTGTACGTCAAGGACAGCGAGGGCGAACAGGCGATCGGGGTCGACGGAACGTTCACTCTGCTGGCGTTGGCCCTCGGTGCGGTGAGCGCGCTGGGTGTGTTTCTCTTCCGGCGGCGTGGGGGCGTGCCGCTGGTGGTCGGGCTGACCGTCGGGGGGTTGCTCGGGTCGGTGCTGGCCTGGCGGCTGGGGGTGTGGCTCGGGCCCGCCCAGGATGTGATCGCCGCGGCCAAGTCCGCGGGCAAGGGGGTTACGTTCTCGGCGCCGTTGAAGTTGGGGGCGAAGGGGGCGTTGCTGGTGTGGTCCGTGGCGGCGCTGGTGGTGCATCTGGGGTTGACGGCGTTGTTCGGGCCCAGGGACCCGGAGGGCGGGTTCGAGGAGGGGACGGTGTCGGGGGTGTAGGCGGGATTTTCCTCGCCCCCGCCGCCCCTACCCGTCCCATCCCTGGGGGCTGCGCCCCCAGACCCCCGCTGTCGGCCTGAACGGCCTCGTCCTCAAACGCCGGACGG
>NZ_JBSFDA010000170.1:0-21833 GCF_053593675.1 Streptomyces sp. NPDC002156
CAGCTGGACCGCCCACGACGACACCTACGTCGTCGACGGCGAGAACGTCGTCGTCCTCGCCCGCTACACCGCGGCCAACAAGGCCACCGGCAAGCGGATCGACGTCCGCGTCGCCCACCACTTCGTCGTACGCGGCGGACTCATCGTCCGCTTCGAGCAGTTCGTCGACACCGCCCTCGTCCGCGAGGCGATGGCCGACTGAGCGGTTCGGATCCGGGCGTCGGCCACACGGGGTGCGGCCGACTCGCCCTCGACAACGACGCCCGGACCAACCGCGTGGACGAACCGGACGAGCATGTCTGACGGCCGAACGGCCAGGTGGGCCACCTCTTTGGGCGGCCTGCGCGCCGAGAGCGGGCCACTGCTCCCTTGACCGGTACGCGGGCACTGAGCACCGCGCCGGAAGTGACGGTCGGACTCCTCACCCCGTACCGGGCCGTGGTGACGAAGAAGCGGTTGTCGCCAGGATGCGGGCACATCGACGTGGGGTGCGGGGCACGGACGGTCACGGTGTAGAGCAAGCGGCCGTCGGGGATGCGATCGGATCCCCTCCGACTGCAGCGGGCTCGCGGTCAGGCCGGCAGGACGCAGCCGCGTCCACGGCACTCGCGTCGATGTCGGCGGAGGGCGACAGCGGTCCCGGATTCAGCGAGGGCACGGGCAGTGGCCAGGCCCGTTCCGGAGCCGACACCGGCGACGAAGGCGACCTGGCTGCCGGCTCGACCGACAATCCGTCCGCACTCCAGCGGTTCGCCGGGTACCGCGCCGAACGCGCCCGCAAAGGCCGTGTGGCCGAGGCCCGGCGCTGAGCCCCAGCCATGAAGAGCTGGACCCAAGTCGAGGACGCATTGCCGCACCGCGCGGCCAAGAGAACCGAGGACCGCGTTCAGCGGGAAGGAGAGCGTGGCTCCCCGGGGGCCGACTCCGGCTCCGAGACCCTGCCGACCATCGAGACGGACGCAGGTCAACTGCTCAAGGACGCCCCGCGCGACGAGCTCTTCCCGACCGCCCGCGCGGCGGCCGACGGCCGCACCGTCAGCGCAGGACCGCGATCCACGGCCCACGACAGAACTGACTCACCTGATCAGGCTCGTACGTCCCGCTGCTGAAGTTCCTTGAGCACTCCGGCGACCGTCGCGAAGTCGTTGTCCACGTGGAGGACGGTGTGCCCGTGGTGGACCGCGGTCGCACACACCAACAGGTCGATCGCTCCTGCCGCACGATGCTGACCCTGCTGTGTCAGCTTGTACTGGGCGGTATCGACCCAACGCCAGGCATTCTTCGGAACGGGAGAGAGCAGGCAGAGTGCGTCCAACTCCTCCGCGAGCTCGTCCCGGTGGGACGGACTGGTTGCCGAGTAGAGAAATTCGGCGCGTGTCGGCTCGCAGAGGTGGAACACCCCAGCGGCGATGTGTCCCTCCCAGGGCGCCAGAGCTCCGGGGGTGCGGAACAGGTGCCACAGGGCGGAGGTGTCGAGCAGGTATGTGATCACTCGAAGGCCTCGCGTCGGGCACGCTTGCCTGCGTCATGCGCCGCCGCAGCCTGGTCGAACTCGCCACGTGCACCGCGCGCGGCCAGTTTCTCGGCAGCATCGAGGCGCTTGATCCGGGCCACGTAGTCCCGCAGGGCCGCGTTGACCGTCTCCTTCTTCGTCGTGGCGCCCATCAGCCGCATCGCCTCGGCAAGCGCCTCGTCATCGAGATCGATCTGCGTGACGGACATCGAGCACCTCCAGCATCCACGATGTATGTCATCAAGATACATCGCCAACATTGAGGGCCGCCACCGCCCAGGAGCAGCCGCCGGAGGCGGTGCGTGAGACGCGGGCTCGGCTTCCAGCCGAGGTGACCCTTGGCCCAGCAAATACTTGGCTAGCCACACGTTTGCTGTTACGTTGATTATGTGTCCAGCCACCTAAATGGGTGGCGACACGGGAGGAGTCGTCGTGAAAGCCATCCGGTTCGACCGTTTCGGAGGCACGGAAGTGCTGCACGAGGCGGACGTCGAGGTCCCGCAGCCCGGCCCCGGACAGATCCGCGTCCGCGTCAAGGCGGCCGGGCTGAACGCTCTGGACGGCAAGATCCGCTCCGGGACCCTGGAGGCCAGGTTCCCCACGCCGCTGCCCGCCATCCCCGGTGGCGAACTCGCAGGCGTGGTGGACGCCCTGGGTGAGGGCGTGCGGGACGTGAAGGTGGGCGATGAGGTGCTGGGCTGGTCGGACACCGGCTCGTACGCCCAGTACGCGCTGGCCACCACCGTGGCTCCCAAGCCCGCCGGCCTCGACTGGCGGCACGCGGTCGCGCTGCCGGTGGCGGGCGAGACGGCCGAGCGGGTCCTGAACCTGCTGGGCGTCGCCGCCGGGGAGACCGTACTGATGCACGGCGCGGCCGGAGCGGTCGGCACCCTGGCGGTCCAACTCGCCACGGCCCGCGGAGCGCGTGTCATCGGGACCGCCGGACCCGGCAATCAGGAATATCTCGCCTCGCTCGGCGCCACCGCGACCGTTTACGGCGAGGGCCTGGTCGAGCGGGTCCGGGCGCTCGCCCCCGACGGCGTGGACGCGGTGTTCGACCTGGCCGGAAAGGGCGCCCTGGAGGACTCCATCACCCTGCGCGGCGGCACCGAGCGCATCGTCACCATCGCCGACCTCAGCGCGCAGCGGCTCGGCATCACCTTCGCCAGCGGTGGCCAGGAACGCTCGGCCGCCCGCCTGGCCGCCCTGGCCCAGGACGCCGCGACCGGCAAGGTCGTCACCACCGTCACCGCCTACCCGCTCGCCCAGGCCGCCACGGCCCAGCAGGTCAGCGACGCCGGCCATGTCCGGGGCAAGCTCGTCCTCACCGTCGACTGATCACGCCCGCCGTCCCCCTGTTTCGATCACCACCGCACCGAAGGACCCCTCATGCTGAACGCCCTGTGGACACCGACCACCGTCGGTGGCATCTCCCTCCCGCACCGTCTGGTCATGGCCCCCATGACCCGCGACCGCTCCACGCCCGAAGGCGTACCGACCGAGCTGAACGCCGAGTACTACGCCCAGCGGGCCTCGCACGCGCTCATCATCACCGAGGGAACCCAGCCCTCCGCCGACGGTCAGGGCTACCTCCTCACCCCCGGCATCCACAATGACGAGCAGATCGCCGGGTGGCGCAAGGTCACCGACGCCGTGCACGAGGCCGACGGCCGGATCGTCATCCAGCTGATGCACACCGGACGTATCGCCCACCCCGACAACACCCCGCACGGCCGTCAGCCGGTCGCCCCTTCGGCGATCCGGCCGCAGGGCGCGATGTTCACCATGTCCGGGCCCCAGGAGATGCCGGCACCCCGTGCTCTGTCGACGCAGGAGGTCGCGGCGACCGTCGACGACTTCCGCCGTGCCGCGGCGGCCGCCGTCGCGGCAGGCGCCGACGGCGTGGAGATCCACGGTGCCAACGGCTACCTGGTGCACCAGTTCCTGTCCGACAACACCAACCAGCGCACCGACCGCTACGGCGGCTCCCTCGACAACCGCATCCGCTTCGCCGCCGAGGTGGCCGCTGCCGTGGCCGACGAGATCGGCGCCGACCGCACCGGCCTGCGCATCTCCCCCGGCAACCCGTACAACGACATCGCCGAGTCCGACACCGCCGAGCTGTATCCGGCGCTCCTGCGCGCCCTCAGCCCGCTCGGCCTCGCCTACCTCCACGTGATGCACGCGGGCGACGAGGAGCTGCTGGGCACCCTGCGCGCGCTGTGGCCGACCACGCTGATCCTCAACCGGGCCGGCACCGACCTGCCCACCCGCGCCAAGGACGTCGACAACGGCACGGCCGACCTCGTCTCGGTCGGCGCCCTCGCGCTCGCCAACCCGGACCTGGTCGAGCGGCTACGCTCTGACGCGCCGCTGAACACCCCCGACCCGGCGACCTTCTACGGCGGCGGAGTGGCCGGCTACACCGACTACCCCACCCACACCGTCTGAGGAACCGAACCATGCCCGACCCCACCCCGCGCACCCCCACCACGGCCGGTGAGGGGCCCATGAGCTACGCGATCTTCCAGCTCGCCCGTGCTCACCGCGCCCGCGCAGCCGCCATGCTCCGCGAGATGGATCTGCATCCCGGACAGGAACTGCTGCTGATGCACCTCCTCGACCGGGACGGCCAGACCCAGTCCGAGCTGCTCGAAAGCGTCGGCCTGGACCACTCCACCGTCTCCAAGTCCCTACGTCGCATGCAGGACGCCGGTCTGCTCGTCCGCGAGCCGGCCGAACACGACCGGCGTGTCATGGTCGTCCACCTCACCGACAAGGGCCGTGCCATGCGCGAGCCCCTGGCAGCCATGTGGCGGGCCCTGGAGGAGACCTCCGCGCGGAACCTGTCGGCGCAGCAAGCAGAGTCCTTCGTCCGCACCGCCTACGCCATCGCCGACGCGATCAACAGTCACGCTGTTCCGCGGGAGGAGTCCGAGTAACTCCCCTCGGCCCACACCCCGGTTCCGGCCTGGAGCGCGAATCGTTTCCGGCGTTCCCGCGAAGTGGACAGTGCCGCAGCGCACTCGGCTCACGAAGGCCCGTGCTGAACGGAGCCAGGCTCCCCGACTGCCGGAAGAAGCCCGGTGAGCCGAGTGGGTGGGGCGGAACCCGCCCGTTCGCTCCCGTACGTCGGGGAGAACCAGGGTGAACGGGGTCTCGGTGTGAGGGGCAGGCGCGAGCTGTCCCGGTGGAGGCAGGACGGAACTCGTTCGGGGGCAGGGCGACACCCGCGGGGCCTGCGAGCCCTTCCCCGTCGCCGGCCAGCCCGCATGCAGGTTGGCCGCATCACCCGCGTCCGGGTCGCCTTCGGCCCCGCAAGCTCCTGCAGGCCGCCGGTGACCCGCTCCGCCGATCCGCCCACCGCAGGCCGGCCTCTGGGCGACCCGGGCCGACGGCGCCCACCTCCCACGCCCACCACTGCCACGCCCACCCAATTCCCCCCACCCCCCACCACTGACCTGATGGAAAGTGAGACCCCCATGGCCACCACCCTCCCGGTCCTCGTCGTCGGCGCGACCGGTTCCCTCGGCGGCAAGGTCGTCGACGAACTGCTCAAGCGCGGTAGGAACGTCCGCGCCCTGGTCCGGCCGACCACCGACGCGAGCAGGCTCGAAAGCCGGGGTGTCGAGATCGCCCGCGGCGACATGCTCGACCTCGACTCGCTCGTCGCCGCCATGAACGGCGCCGATGCCGTCATCACCACCGCTGCCGGCTACACCCGCGGCGGCAAGAACGCGCACGACATCGACACCGTCGGCAACGCCAACCTGGCCGAGGCCGCCCACCGCGCCGGCATCCGGCGGTTCGTCCTGACCAGCATCCTCACCAGCGACCAGACGCCCCAAGTCCCGCACTTCTGGCACAAGAAGCTCGCCGAGGACAAGCTCGAACAGCTCGGCGTCCCGTTCGTCGCACTGCGGCCGGGGGCCTTCCTCGACCAGATCGCGACCATGGCGGGCAACCCGATCGACAAGGGCCGCCTGACGTGGATCGGCAAGACCACCGTCCCGCTGACCTTGGTCCACACCTCCGACCTCGCGGCGTACCTGGCGGCCGCCGTCGACGCCGAGGCAGACAACGGTGAGCGCATCGACATCGGCTGGGACCGTCCGGTCAGCATGCGCGAGGTGGCCGACCTGATGGGCAGCCGGGCCGGGAAGAAGATCAAGGTGTGGGCCGTCCCTTCCGCCGTCGCCCGCGCCGCAGGAGCCGTCGCCGGCCGCTTCATGCCCCTGGTCAAGGACATGGCAGCGATGTTCGGCTGGTTCGACACGGGCCGCTACGTCGCCGACCCCCTCCGCCAGGAGCAGTTGTTCGGCCCCGTCCCCACGGCCGAGGACGCCCTCGGCCGGTTCACCGACGAGCTGGGCGCGGCGCAGCACCGGTGACGGGCCCGCCCGGTCACCGCGAGGGTCCATACGAGAGAGGGTCCCGCCGCTGCCGCACTCGTGGTCACGAACTCCCGGAACTTGCGAGACATCAGCCGAGTGCACCCAAAATGCGGCTCTGACCAGCGACAATGCGAACTTCACTGACATACTGGACGTGGAGTGATCTGCCCAGTTACGCTGCCGTTGATCATATCTTGCGTAGATCTCTGTGCTGAGACCGATGCATTACGGGTCACGGATGCAGCGGAATCGACCTGCTCAGCTGCCCATGCCGGTCTAGGACGTGTGTGCGTCAGTCGTTGCTGAGCTGCGGTGACTGACGCACGCCTGCATCGGCCGCTCGCGCACGGCCGTCGACCAGTGGGCCGGGTCAGGGCACGGTTCGGAGCTGGCGGGAGGCGAGTGACGTGACCGTACCGGTCTCACGAAAAGGCAACCTGCCCGAGGCGTTCACGACGTTCGTGGGCAGGCGCCACGATATCGCCGAGGTTCGTCGTCTCCTCGGCTCGGCGCGGCTGCTGACTCTCACCGGGGTGGGCGGCGTGGGCAAGACGCGGCTGGCGCTGGAAGTGTCCGCCGCGGCCAGGAGGGCCTTCCCCGACGGGACGTGGCTGGTCGACCTGGCACCGGTGCGGGATCCCTCGGCGGTGGCGACCGTGGCCGCCACCGCTGTGGGCAACGTGGCCTCGGGCGCCAGACCCGCCCTTGCCACGCTTGCCGAACACCTGGCCGAGCGCCGGGCGCTGATCGTGCTGGACAACTGCGAGCACCTGGTCGACGCCTGCGCCGAGCTGGCGGGCACACTGTTGTCGGCCTGCCCCGAACTGCGCATCCTGGCGACGAGCCGCCAGACGCTCGGCATCGGCGGGGAGCATGTGTTCACCGTGCCGCCCCTGAAGGTGCCGGACGAAGCGGTCGAACTCCTGCGGGACCGCGCCTGCGCCGTACGGCCCGACTTCCGCATCACCGACGCCAACTGGGACACGGTCACCCGGCTGTGCGCCGACCTGGACGGACTGCCGCTCGCCATCGAGTTGACCGCGTCCCGGCTGCGTACGCTCACCGTCGAACAGGCCGTGGACCGGCTGGCGGACCGTTTCGCCCTGCTGACCGGGGGCAGCCGGACCGCGCGGCCTCGGCAGCGCACGCTGCGCGCGGCGATGGACTGGAGTTACGAGCTGTGCTCCCCCGCCGAGCGGCTGCTGTGGAACCGGCTGTCGGTGTTCGCCGGCGGTTTCGGCCTGGACGCCGCCGAGGCGGTCTGTGCCAGAGAGGGCATCCTCGACCGGGAGGTGCTGGACCTCCTCGACCGGCTGGTCGTCCAGTCCGTCGTCCTGCCCGTCGAGTACGAGGGCCTGCCCCGCTACCAACTGCTGGAGACCATCCGCGAGTACGGCCGGGAGCGGCTCGCCGAGTCCGGCGAGGAAGAGCGACTGCTGCTGCGGCACCGCGACTTCCACCTCGCCCTCGCCGAACGCATCGCCGACGGCTGGTACGGGCCCGGCCAGGAGGAGGCCCTGGCCCGCTTGCGCGCCGAGCACGCCAATCTGCTGGCCGCGCTGGCTCACGACGACGACCCGCAGGCCGCCCTCGAGCTGGCCGCGGCGCTGCGCTTCCACTGGTGCGTCGGCGGATTCCTCGCCGAAGGGCGTCGGCAGCTCGACCGTGCGCTCGCCGCCGCGCCCGAAGCCACCCCCGCCCGTGCCCGGGCGCTGTGCGCTGCGTCCTGGGTGGCGCTGCTGCAGGGCGACCACGGGGCGGCCGACCGGTGGCTGGCCGAGGCCGGTGAGCTGGGCGAGGGGCAGGACGATCGGGTGGTGAGCGCCCGCGTCGTGGGCCTTCGCGGCTCATTGGCGATGTTCCAGGGACGGCTGGCGGAGGCCGTCCCCTTGTTCGAACGCGCGGTAGCTGCCCAGACGGCGGCCGAGGGGGAGGCCTCGGCGCTCTTCCAGCTGTTCCAGCTGGCCGGGCTGCAGAGGGACATGGGGAATCCGCGTGGGGCGGAGACCGGCCGGCAGGCGGTCGCCTTGGCGCAGGTGCACGGTGAGCGGTGGGCGCGCGCGCATGCGATGTGGGCGCTGAGCTGGGACGCCTGGAGTCGTGGTGACCGCGAGGAGGCCCTGGCGCTGATCCGGGCCGCGCTCGAGATCGAGCGAGGCTTCAACGAGCCGCTCACCACCTCGCTGATGCTGGAGACGCTCGCCTGGATCATCACTGCCCACGGGGAGTACGAACGAGCAGGTCGGCTCATGGGCTCCGCGCGCAAGCTGTTGCGTGATCTGGGTGTGGACGTTTCCGCGTTGGGTCCGCTGATGGCCGGGTTCCACGCAAGGTGCGAACAGAGGGTCGCGGGGGCACTGGGTCCGGAGGCGTACGAGAGGGCTGTCGCGGTCGGCGGCGGCCACGACAGCCCCCGACAGGCCATCGACCATGCCCTGGACACCGGCGCCGAACCGGCGAACCCGGCCACCGCCCCAGGTCCTTTGACACGTCGGGAACTGGAGGTGGCCGCGTTGGTGGCCACGGGCATGAGCAACCGTCAGATCGCCGCCAGACTGGTCCTGTCGCTGCGCACAGTCGACTTCCACGTCGGGAACATCCGCACCAAGCTCGGCTTTGGAACCCGCGCCCAGATCGCGGGCTGGTGGGTGTCGGCTCACGGGGAGACGGAGTGAACGCCGGACGAGAATCCCCCTGGCCTCGTCCGGCGCGACGGTCCGCCGGCAGAACCGGCGGACCGTCGCGCGTACGGACGCTTCCGCTGCGGCGATCAGCTGTCGACCAGTGCGATGTCCCACTGTTGGCAGGCGTTGCCGAGCGAGGTCCACTGGCGGACCAGGGCGCCGTCCGCCGTCGCGCAGTTCTTCACGTCGATGGCCAGGCCGTTCTTGACGTTGGTGATGGTGTAGTGGCCGTCGGCCTCGACGAAGTCCCACTTCTGGCAGTCATTGTCGGCGGGGGTCGCCAGGCCCATCAACGCGCCGTTCCACGTTCCGCAGTGAATGTTCTCCAGGGCCAGGCCACTCTGGACGTTGGTGATGGTGTAGTGGCCGTCGGCCGTAACGGCGAACTGCCACTGCTGGCAGGTGTTGTCCAGCGAAGCCCACTGGTTGATCCCGGTCCCGGTGCCGCAGCCCTCCGCGTTGAGGGCCTTGCCGCTGTTGACGTTGACCAGCCGGACGTTGTTGTCCGGACTGGGCCTGATCCTGATCAGGCCTGGATAGTCGCTGACCAGCGGATTGGTGACCGACGACGGGGCGGCCGTGAGCACGATGACCTGGTCGATCGCGCCGTCGTAGTAGACGAACGTGTTGTAGGTGTTGTCGCCCTCGGGCGCGAGCCGTGCGTAGGCGGCCTCGGTGACCTCGTCCACCTTCTCGGAGGTGAACAGCTGGCTCAACGCGGTGGCGGGGACGGGCCAGTCGCTCGCCGACTCTCCGCCGGCGTCGGTCCAGTTCTCCGGTTGCGGAAGGTACTCGATGTCGCCCTCGTGCCCGATCGGGAAGATGATCACCGGCCCGTACTCGGGGTCGTCGAAGTACGAGAGGGCGCAGTTGAAGTCCGCCAGCGCCTTCAGCTGGGTGAGGGGGTCCGAGAGGAATCCGGACACGAGGGGACCGTGCGCCGGCTTGCACTTGGCGATCTCCGGCACGCTGGTCGTCTCCCTCTCGACAACGAGTTCGGGGGTGTGCGCGGCGACCAGGGGGTCGGTGACCGAGGCCGGGGCGTTGGTCCGCACCACCACGCGGTCGGTGGGCCCGTCGTAGGTCACGAAGAGTTCGTACGTCAGGTCACCCTCGGGCTGCACCGCTTCGTATGCCGCGCTGATGAGGGTGCTGAGGTCGTCGGTGGTGAAGGTGGGGCTCTTCGCGGTGGTGGGCGTGGGCCAGCTGGTGGGTGTGTGCCCGGTGGAGTCGGTCCAGTTCGGTGGGGGCTGCAGGTTGTCGATGTCCCCGGTGTAGTCCTTCGGGAAGATGATCACCGGCCCGATCTCGGCGTCCTCGAAAGCGGCGATGGCGCCTTCGTGCTCGGCCAGGGCCTCCACCTGCTCCCAGACCGTGTTCTCGTCGGCTCGCGCCGGCGCGGCGAAGGTCAGTGTGCTGGCGGCCAGCAGGGCCAGGGTGGCGAGGAGACCGCCGCGCATCCGCCGTCGAGGTGAGGTTCCGGTCCGGACCGCTGCTGTCCGCTTGTTGTCTTTCACGATGCGATTGCCTTCGTCTCGGAGGTGGGTTCTCTCACTTCTCGCACGGTCAGCTGCCACCGCCTCTGCACATCGTGATCGCGCTGCAACCTCGGGTGTACGGGTTCGCGGGAGGCCTGGGAATATTCAGGTTCGAGGTGTAGGTGAAATTGGAACTCGCGTCGTTGTTGGGTCTGTAGACCGCCGGGTTGGGGTTGTAGTGGGGGTTTATCAGGTAATTGCTGTAGGCGAAGGTTATGGAGCGCGTATCTATCAGGGTCCCGGTCGCTCGCGCGGTCATTCGGTAGACGCGCACTCCCTGGATCGCCTCGCGCGGAATCCGATGGACGTAGGCCCATTCGTTCTGGACCGCATACTGGTTGTAGAGATTTGCGTTCCCGCGGATCTGAGTGGGCACGTGGAGCGCGTTCCTGGCGGCCTCGGTATCGATCTCGAAGACGTAGCTGTCGGCCGTCACCGTAGCCGTACTTCTGCACCTCGCCGGAAAGATATTCGCTACCCATCCCCGGGCCGCGTTGGCCACAGCCTGCGCCTGACCGCAGCGCGTTCGGGCAGCGCTTTCAAGGTTGCGCAGTCCCTGGCTCCGCGCGAACGGAGTGGTGATGTCGAGCGTTCCGCTCGTCGAGATGTAGTTGCTGTTCCCGGGCCGGTCGCCCTGGACATGCGAGACGATATTGTTGTTGCCTCCCCGTGAGCGGAAGCCGTCGCTGAATATCGTGTACGGGTTTCGGGAGTCACCGCGGTACACGATATGCGGCATCGTCCTCTGCGGAAGAAGGTTCTGGTTGCGCAGGTTGGAGCAGGGCCATGACTGGTTTCCCGAATTGCTGCCTCCCGGGCAGGGGTCGCCTGCGGCCACTGCCTTCGTGGCTCCCAGGGGGGACTGGAGAGATGCGATGGCCAAGAGGACCACGAGGAGCACCAGGAAAACGGAACCTCTGGTCGCCGTATGACTTCTTGCGCGTAGCGCGATTCGCTTGATCATGTCTGCTCCGGACTGGGTGGGAGTACTCGAGAGCCCGAGTGAGGCTGGACTTTGGTCGGTAGGCCGTCTGTCGACGGGGGCGGCGTATCCCGCATCGGGCTGACTGGACCGGTGAGAACGAGCGGTTGCCGAGCGGGATCGCGAACGGCTGCCTGTTCGGGCGGACAACCCGTGCCACCGATGTGTCATGTCCGCCGTGATCCGTCCACGCCGCCAAGCATCCGGGCGGCGTCGGCCCCCCGGTACCGGTAGTTCTACGAGGTCAGTACCTGAATCACGGTCTCTCCGGCGCGGGAGGGAACTTTTCCGGGGTGCCCCGTGCGACCTTGCCCGACGCGTTCCGGTAACCGCGCGTCACCCACCCCCTGGGACACGATTCCCGGGTCGCGCGGCGGCTGACCTGCCGTCAGCGCCATGCCCGGCCCCGAACCGCGCCGATGCGGCGATGACCTGCGGACTCCGGCTCCTTGACCCGCCGCACCACCTGGCGGGACGCCACCTCTCCGACCGGACCGACGGCTCGCCCTGTGAGATCCGTCCGTCCCGGTTCACCGACGCGGCGGTTACGACGATCACCAGGAGAGAATGATGTGTGAGGGGAATGTAAAGACAAGGGGGCAACTGTGGGAGCGGACGCGGTAGTTGGGGACAGCGGGAACGGGTCTCCGTTGCTGGGCCGCTCCGTCGAACTGGCCCGGTTCGACGCGCTGCTCGACCGTTCGGCAGGCGGCACACGCGGCACGGGACGGGGCGAGGAGTTCCGGGACAGCGGCCGTTCCCGGCTCGTCGACATCACCGGTGAGGCCGGCATCGGCAAGAGCCGGCTGCTCGGCGAGGTCTGCGCGAGGGCGCGCCGACGCGGAATGACGGTACTGCGCGGCAGAGCCACGGAGTACGAGCGGCAGGTGCCGTTCCAGGTGTTCACCGACGCGCTCGCCCACCTCGACCCGCACGCCCTGGACGGCTTCCAGGAGACCGACGCGGTGGCGCCCCTTCTCCAGCGGAGCGGCGCGGTCGACCGTTTCGGACTGCACCGGTCCACGGCCGGCCTGCTCGCCCGGCTCGCCGCCCCGTCCGGGCTGCTGCTGGCCCTCGACGACCTGCACTGGGCGGACCCGGCGTCACTGGAGTTGCTGGACCATCTCGTACGCCATCCCGTGCACGCCCCCGTCGTCCTGGCCGTGACACGCCGTGACCGCCAGAGTCCCGAGTCCCTCGCCGCCAGGCTCACCCGAGAACTCGACACGGGCACGGTCGTCAGACTCGGCCTGAGACCGCTGAGCGCACGCGACTGCGCCGAACTGGCCGGCCCCGGTCTGCCGCCCGCCGAGACCGCCGCACTGTACGCCGCGAGCGAGGGCAACCCGTTCTACTTCCTGACCCTCCTTCAGGCCCACCGCGGGGGTACGACGCCCGAGTCCTCGGCGCCGCCCGGACTCGGCACCCTGCTGCTGGACGAACTCACCGCGCTCGCCCCCTCCCGGCGCGGCATCGTCGACGCCGTGGCGGTACTGGGCGAGCACGCCACCCCGGCGATGGTGAGCCGGGTGACCGGGCGCTCCGGCACCGAGTTCACGGCCGACGTCCACGCTCTCACCCGACGCGACCTGTTGCGCTCCGCCCCGCAGGGCCTGCTGACCCTGCGACATCCGGTCGTGCGAACCCTCGTCCACGAAAGCACGCCCTTCTTGAGGCGCGTCGAGATGCACCGGCTCGCCGCGCAGGAACTGGCCCGCGCAGGTGCCTCCGCCGCCGAGCGGGCCCACCATGTGGAACAGTCGCTGACCGCCTGGGACCCGGCAGCGGTGGCCGTGCTCGACGAGGCCGCCGCACGAACCGCCCGAACGGCCCCGGCGAGCTGCGCCCACTGGCTCGATGTGGCACTCCGCCACCTTCCGCACACTCCCGAACACACCGCCCGGCGGCGCGAGTTGGTCCTGAGGCGGGCCCGCGCCCTGGCCGCGTGCGGTGGCCTGCGCGAGAGCCGCGACCTGCTCCAGGAGCTGATCGCCACCCCGCGGCGGTCACCCGGTGGCCCGGCCACCGACGAGAACCAGGGTCTCGGCGAGAACCAGGACCGCCTCAGAGTGCGCGCGGTCGTCCTGTGCGCGCTGGTGGAGCGTCATCTGGGGCGCTGCACCGAGGCGGTCGCGCTGTTGCGCCGCGAGCTGGCTCGCGGCCCCGCCCCGGCCGACGTCGTCCGGCTCGGCCTGGAACTGGGCTCGGCCGCGCCCCAGGACAGCGGCACCTCGTACGCCCAGGTGCGCACCGAGGTCGAGGCGGCGCTCGCGGCGGCCCGGTCCCTGGGGGACGAGGTCAAGGAGGCGGGCGTCCTCGCCGTCGCCGCGCTGGGAGAGGCGTACGAGGGCAACATGACGGCGGCGCACGGACTCGCCCGGCAGGCCGCCGCCCTGGTCGACTCCCTGCCCGACAACGACCTCACCGCGCTGTGCGAACCACTGGCCCGGCTCGGCTGGGCGGAGGCTTTCCTGGAGCACTACCCGGACGCGGAACGGCACGCGGAGCGCGGCCTCGACATCGCCCGCCGCAGCGGCCAGCTCTATGTCGTGCCCCATCTCCTGCTGTGTCTGTCCCACATCCGGGTCCAGACCTGCCGGATCTCCTCGGCGCTGGAACTCGCCGACCAGGCCGAGGACATCGCCCGCGGCATCGGCAGCGACCAGTTGCTCGCGTTCGTCCTGGCGAGCAAGGCCGCGGCACTCGTCGCCGCCTGCCCGCCGGGCGATCCGCGCCCGCTCGCCGTCGCCGAGGAGGCGGTGGCCGCGGCCGGTACCGGGGTCGACTGGTGGGCCTCCACGGCCTGGTGCATCTTCGGTTGGGCCGCGCTCATGGCCGGCGATCCGGTCCGGGCCCGGGACGCGATGCTCCGGGCGGGCGGCCCCGAACTGCAGCGGATCCAGCCGTCGATGCGGCCGCTCTACCTGGAGATCCTGGTCACGTCCGCACTGGTGACGGGAAGGTCCGAGGAGGCCCGCGACTGGGCCGAGCGGGCGCGTAAGGAGGCGGAACAACTGGGACTGCCGATGCAGCGGGCGTCCGCGCTGCGCAGCGCCGCCCATCTGCCGCTGGCGCAGGGGGACACGGCAGCGGCGGCGGACCTGTTCGCGGAGGCCGCGGCGGAGAGCGCCCGCTGCGGCGCGGTCTTCTGGGAGGCCCACTCCCTGCTGCTCGGCGCCCCGCTGGAAGCGGCGGCGGGCCATGGCCGGGGCGGCACGCGCGCCTGGCTCAGGGGGCGCCGGCTCGCCGAGGCGGGCGGCAGCGGACTGCTGGTCGGCCTCGCCGACGCCACCCGTCCGCCCGGTGGCGGGTCCGAGGTTCCGTACGGTTCCCCGGACCGCGCCGAACTCACCCAGCTGCTGGCCGCCCTGACCACCCGGGAGCTGGAGATAGCCGAGCTGGTGGCGCAGGGGCTCACCAGCCAGGCCATCGCGGACCGGCTCTACGTCAGCCGGCGTACCGTCGACACCCATGTCTCCCGCGCCTTCCGCAAGACCGGGGTCTCCTCACGTACCGCCCTGGCCACGCTGATGGCCCGCCGCCGCGCCGGGAGCCGTTTCGGGGACGCCCGCGCGGAGCAGGACTGAGCCCGGTCCAGGTGCCCTCGGGGGCGGTGGTCGGTCAGCCTCCGCGAACCGGCCACCGCGATCCCGGCCGGGAAGCCGCCTACCTGACGTCGACGAAGTCGCCGGGCGACGTCGCGGAGCCGGTCGTGAAGGTGCCGGCGAAGACGAAGCGGTAGTCGCCGTCGGAGCCGGCCTTGGTGGTGGTGCTCAGGGCGCCGGTGCGGCTGGTCTTGACCGTCTTGAGGGTGGTCCAGGCGCTGCTGCCCTTCTTGCGGAACTGCAGCTTCACCGGCTGGGTCGCGTATCCCGTGGTCTTGCCCGTGGACCAGTCGGCGCGCGTCAGCTTGCCGGTGACCGTGATGGTCTTGCCCTTCTTCACCGGCTCCGGGGTGGCGTTGACGGTCAGCTTGGCGGCACGCTTGATGCTGGCCTTGGCGACGTCGTCGTCGGCACTGGCGTTCGCGTAGAGGTCGTAGGCGCCCAGGAAGAGTTTCCAGGGCCCCGCGATGCCGTTGCCGTCCTTGAAGTCGACCGCGGGGTCGATGGTGAAGACCGTCTTGCAGCTGTAGCTGTAGCCGCCCTCGACCGTCGTCTCCGTGCAGACGGGGTTGTCGTCCGTCCCCAGGGCGCCGGTGATGGTGTCCGTGCTCGAACTGTCGGTGCCCTGCCACAGGAACGCCATGGTGAGGGCCAGGCCTTCCTCGTCGAAGGCGGTGAACGTGACGGGAACGGCCTTCTTGCCCGTCACGCCGAGAACGATGTCCTTGCCCTTGTTGACGACCCCGTTCTTGAAGGTGGTGCCGCCCAGCGCGTCCTTCGGCTGGACGCTCTGCGAGGTGAGGGCTCTGAGATCCGTCGCGGCCTCAGGGCGCTCCGCTCCTTGGGCGGCGCCCGGAAGAACGAGCGCCGAGAGTACGAGGGCGCCGGAAAGGACGGTGGCCGCGGTGTGCTTACGCATGTGATTCCCCCAGGGTGAGGTGAAAAGAGGTCAAGAGGTCAAGAGGTCAAGAGGTCGGTGCACGCCCGGACCCGCGAAACGGGCTCAGGGCGTGGGAGAGCGGAGGACGTCGTCGATGTCGAAGCTGCGGTCGGGCGTCGGGTAGAGATCCGTCGGATAGAGGTCCGTTGGATAGAGGTCCGTTGGATAGAGGTCCGTCGGCTGGGAGCCCGGTGTGGGTACATCGGCCGGGTCGGCGGTGGGCTTGCCGTCCGGGCTGCACACCTGCGGTGCCGAGGGCTCGGACAGTTCGTAGTCGGCGACCCGCTGGGACCGGAAGTCCACGGTGGCGCCACGCCAGACGGACTCTCCGCCGCCGACCTCGACCTCCTCGGGCAGTTCCTTGCTCGTCAGCGGCTTGCCCACGGTGATCGAGAGGAGGGCGCCCTCGCAGGGACTGCGGTCCGTCGCGTAGAGGGACGCGGGCAGGGCGATCTTCCGCTCGACGCTCGCGTCCGCATGGAGTTCGACGCGTTTCACCCGGCGGATGTCGAAGTAGTAGGCGGGCCGCGCCCCGTTGGAGAGGCGTTCGCCGTCGGCGCCGTTCGCGGCTCCGTACACCAGCTTCCAGAACTCGACCTGCACGGTGATCTTCCGGCAGAGCGGTCCGTTGTACCCCGGCAGGCTGACGACCCGCAGCCCGTCGCCCCCGTAGTTCTCCTTGGGCGTGTCGACGCCGAGCCGAACCCACTCCCTGGATTCCTCGGCCGTCCACCCCTTGTTGTCGTGGCAACCGGACGCCCCGGTCGGATACGGAGGAGTGAGAGACGGGGTCGGCGAAGGGCTCGGCGACTCGGACACCCCCGTCGCGCTCTCGGACGGATCCCCGGAAAGGGAGGTGCCGTGGGCGCTCGAACAACCCCCGGTGAACAGGACGGCCACGGCGAGGGCCCCGACGACAGGCACGACGGGGTCTTTCCGCGCTTTCATGCTCGGTGTCGTCATGAATGCAAGAAAACGGCATACGTGTCGGGGAGACGTCGGTAGGAGTACGTAGTCCATGTACGTATGTGCCGACTGTGGGCTTGTCTGCTCGTCGACCTGCCGGTCGGCTCCTCCTGAGTCAGCCGTCGCAGGGCGTCCGCTCCGGCGGACGCCCTTCTCGCGTGCTGTGGCTGACTGGGCCGGCCCTGTGTCAGCCTCCGGAACGCGCTGCCGCGACGTCCTCACGCAGGGCGGGAAGGTCGCCGTAGAACGTGGTGCCGGGGCACTCTGTGGCCAGCCAGTCGCGGTGGCCGCTGATCATCTGGACGTCCTTCTTGACGCCGTTGACAGGGTTGACGAAGGTGACGGCGGCCTCGGGGTCCAGGTCGTGGTAGTCGGACAGCGCCGCGAGCAGCTTGGTCAGCGACGCGCGGGCCGCGGCGGTCGGGGCCTGGCTCTCGAAGGTGCCGAGTACGGCGATGCCGAGGTTGCCGGAGTTGAAGCCGGAGGCGTGGAAGGCGGTCACCATCTTCCCCTCGGCGTTGTGGGCCGGGATGCCGTCCGTGCCCGTGTAACGGCCCTCGTAGACGAGGCCTGCCTCGTCGATGAGGAAGTGGTAGCCGATGTCACCCCAGTCGTTGGTGATCGCGTGCAGGTAGTAGTACGCGCGAATGGTGGCAGCCGGGTCCAGGTCGCCGTTGGCGCCCGCCGTGTGATGCACCGTCAGCGTCTGGGCCGGGTAGTAGGTCTGCGGCGAGTTCTCGGTGCCGTCCGCCTTGAAGCGGAGGGATTCGTCGGCGCCCCAGCCGGCCCGGGTGATGAACTCGACGCCCCGGAACGACGCGGTCTCGGTGGCCACGGAGACCTTGAAGGTCGGACCGTTGACCGTGTCGATGGCGGTGGAGCGCACGTCGGTCGCCCCGTCCGGCATCGTGAGTTCGTAACCGGCGGCCCCGCCGGTCGGCACCAGCACGCTCGCGTTCTTCGCAGGTGTCCCGGCATCCCCGTCCGCTCCGGCGGCGCAGACCGGCTTCAGCGTCTGCCACGCGCCCGCCTTGCCGTCCTGGTCGAGCAGTCTGATCGCGGCACCGCGCTGGGCCCCGGTCCAGGTGACCCCGACGTATTCGACGGGGAAGCCCGGCTCCGCGGACTTGGCCGCCGCGCCCGAGAACGTCTTCGCCCGGGTACGGGGCACACTCTCCTGCCGAGTCGGGGCCTTGGTCGGGGCGGCCGAGGCCAAAACCGGTACTGCGGCTGCCGCGCCGGCTGCGAGACCGGCCGCTCCGAGGACGGTGCGACGAGTCATGGCGCGCTTCTTGTGACGCAAGGACTGATCCCTTCGGGTCGTGCACGGCGTGGCGAACGCTGCCCTGGCGCCCCGTCACCTCGCACGGCTACGGAACAGGAGACAGCCTCTGCCACTCCCTTCTCACCTTTAACATGCGTATCGCGCCGCACCGGTTGCTATGAGCCGCACCACATCCGTCCCTGCCGGAAAGGCCCCAACTCCGTTGCGGCTTCCGCTATTTGACGGTCTTTCTGGACACTTCGGGCTGGGTCGACCTCAAGGGCGTGAGCCTCGGCTGCCGGTCGCGCGAGGAGGCGAACGGGTTGTGACCGAGGGGGCGTACGTGTGGGGCATGTTCTCTTGCGCGGACGGGCAACTCCGCATCCGGCCAGGCCCATGCCTTCGCGCCGCTCATTGATCGAACTCCACACCATGTGATCCTGTGCGGCCTGTCGACGAGGTTCTGCCGTTGCCCGTGGCCCCGTCGACACGCCAGAGCCCACCGCCCTCTCAGGCCGTCTGACCGAGCACGGCCACAACACGTGCGGGGTTCGATTCGGGCCCGGTGTTCGCGGATCTGGCCGTGGTGGTCCCCGGCCCGAGCGATCAGGGACCTGACGACATGGTGGAAGCTGTGGCCCAGTGGTGTGAGCGTTTATTCCACACCCTCAGGGCGTCGGCTGCCTGGGAGAGCCCGGCGGCATCGCACACCCGCCGCCCGGCACGCGACTACAAGCGTCGCACCACCCCGGCGAGGTGATCAACGGGCTGGCAAGAAGAACCGTCAGCAGGCCGACGCCCCCTGCTGCAGTTCATGAGCATGGGTGTCGATCTGTACGCAAGCAACCGCGCGTTCGTCGACGCGCTGCGTACGATGCCGGATCTTCGGCACCCGGCGATCCAGGCCGGATGAGAGCAGCTGATCGCGACCGCGAAGTCACTGGTGCGGCGGGCACAACTCGGCGGCTCAGCTTTTCGCGTTCGCGGGTGTCGGCTTCGTTGTCGCCTGGCCGGCGTGCGTGCGGTGCTCACGGATCTCGTCGTGATGGGTCGAGACCCAGTCGATCAGGGCACCGACGATGTCGAGGAGGCTGATCCCGAGGGGGGTGAGGGCGTACTCGACGCGTGGGGGGACTTCGGCGTATGCGGTTCGGGTGACCAGGCCGTCCTGGACGAGCTGCCGCAGCGTGAGGGTGAGCATGCGCTGGGAGATCCCCGGCACGGTGTGGTGCAGATCGGAGTAGCGACGCACGCCCTGTTGCAGAGTGGCGATCACGAGCAGTGTCCACTTGTCGCCGACACGCTCGAGGATCTCGCGGACGAAGTCGGACTGCCCTTCCGGGATACGGGCGCACGGCCCTGTCGGCATCGTGTCGGCGGTCACGCCGGCGGTGTCCATGACGCACATACTCCTTCGGTACAGACATGAATGTGCCTTTTGTAGAGGTCCTCATACTGCCGCATGATGGCGCTGCGCACAAAAGATAAGTTTCGGTTTCGGAGGCACCTTCATGTCCTATCTGCTGCACATCGATTCCTCCTCCCTGGGCGCCGACTCGGTGTCCCGGCAGGTCGCCCAGTCTTTTCGGGATTCCTGGCAGGGGCCGGTCGTGCACCGTGACCTCGGAGCCGCGCCGGTGCCTCACCTCAGTGCCGTCGGCATCGCCGCGCGCAGCGCGGACCAGGCCGCTCGCACCCCGGAGCAGGCCGCGGCCGCGGCGATCCAGGAGGAGCTGATCGAGGAGTTCCTCGGCGCGAGCGCCTACCTGTTCACGGTGCCGATGTACAACTACTCGATGCCCTCGGTGTTCAAGGCATGGCTGGACCAGGTCATGACCGTGGGTGCCACGGTGGCGCTTCCCGACGGGCCGCCGGCCGCGGGCCGTCCTGCCCTGGTCGTATCGGCCCGTGGCGGCGGCTACGGCCCCGGCACCCCCAACCACGGCATGGACCATGTGGTCCCCACCCTGGAAACCGTCCTGGGACACCAGCAGTCGCTCGGCCTCGACGTGAGCGTCCTGACCCCCGAGCTCACCCTCGCCCCGGTCGTCCCCTACATGTCCGAACTCATACCGCTGCACGAGGCGTCCCTGGCGGACTCCCATGAGCAGGCCCGCAAGCTCGCCGAAGCCTTCCAGGCCGCCCTGTAGGCCCTGTAGGCCCTGTAGGCCCTGAAAGGGTCGCTCTCGGCTGCACACACGCCCGGCGCGGGACGGCCTTCCGGATTGACCCGAGGCTGTCCGGCGCCGAGACCCGCCGTCATCCGCGGTGCCTGGCTCCCGACCCGAACCAGCCCGCAGTCCCGCCTGCGGTGACGGGACGAAACCCGCGCTCGCGGGCAGATCGTGCACAGGAATGAGGCTTCCATGACCACGTCCACCGCGCCGGAATCACCGACACCGGACACCGGCTCTCCTCTGGTCATCGAGTTGTGGACCGATCTGGGCTGCCCCTGGTGCTACATCGGCAAGCACCGGCTGGAGCAGGCCGTCACCACAGCTGCAGTCAGGCAGGTACAGGTGGTCCTTCGTTCCTTCCAACTGGATCAGGACATGGCCTCGACACCGGTATCGGTGCCGGAAGTGTTCGTCGCCAAGCACGGAGGCACGGCCGAGCACGCCCGCCGGATGGAAGCGCAGATGGCCGCCCTGGCCCGCGCCGAGGGCCTGCCCTACAGCGTGGACCGCCCGGCCGCGAACACCTTCGACGTCCACCGGGTTCTGCATCTCGCCCGCGCTCACGGCGTGGCCACGCCGATGTTCTCGACGTTGCAGCGCGGCTACTTCGCCGGCGAGCTCGACCCGTTCGACGACGACGTGCTGGTCCAGGTCGCCGCCGACGCCGGAGTTCCGGCCGAGGAGACCCGCGCGCTGCTGTCCGGGGACATCTACGCACAGGCCGTCCGCGACGAACGGGCGGCGGGCCAGGCGCTCGGCATCACGGGTGTGCCGTTCGCGGTCTTCAACGGCACTCACGCCGTGGCCGGCGCCACCCATGTCCAGGGCTACGCAACCGCCATCGCGCAGGCATGGGGAGCGTCCGCATGACCGCACCCGCCACGCGTCACACCGAGCCGGCCGACTGCAACACCCTCGCCGCGGCCGGCGACGGCGACTCCCACGACACGCCTCCACCCGCGCTCACGCTCATCAGCACTCCGGAAGGCGCCTTCTGCGACGCCCAAGGCCACTGCTCGGATGGAGTTACGGACATGAACCCTGCCCCATGGCCCGGTCCCGTAGAGGTGAACCCATGCGCATAGCCGTCTTCGGCGGCACCGGCCCCACCGGCCTGCTCCTGATCAACCAGGCCCTGGCCGTAGGCCACGAGGTCGTCGCCTACGCCCGTACGCCCGCGAAACTGCCCTCCCACCAGCGGCTCACGGCGATCCAGGGACAACTCGACGACGCATCGGCCATCGGCGAGGCGGTGCGCGGCAGCGACGCCGTGCTCAGCGTCCTGGGCCCGGGCACCAACAAGGCGGAGATTCCCCCGCTGGTCTCCGGCTACCGCAGCATCATCGCGGCGATGCGGGAACACGGGGTCGACCGCCTTGTCGCGCTGGGCACCCCGAGCATCACCGACCCGGCCGACCGAAGGGACCTCAAAGTCGGGCTCATGGTCTCCGGCATCCGGAAGTTCCAGCCCGTGGCCTACGACGCCATCGTCCGCATCGGACAGACCGTCCGCGACTCCGGGCTGAAGTGGACCATCGTCCGCGTCCCGCTGCTGACCAACGGCCCGAAGACCGCCACGGTCAACGTCCGCGCGGTCGGCGACAAGGGCGGCGTCCGCCTCTCGCGGACCAACGCGGCCGCTTTCCTCCTCCAGCAGGCCACCGACTCCACTCACATCGGCGCAGCACCGTTCATCACCGACAAATAAAGGAAGGGACGACGTCCTACAACTAGAGCCCGCCGCCGCAGCCCATCGACAGGACCACCAGC
>NZ_JBSFDA010000171.1:0-21787 GCF_053593675.1 Streptomyces sp. NPDC002156
GCACTTCAGCACCGGCCCGGGCATTTCAGCCCGTTGGGGGTCCCCCCTCTGGGGGAGTTTGAGGACGAGGCCGTCCAGGCCGAAAGGGGGGTCTGGGGGCGCAGCCCCCAGAAGGATGGGACGGGTAGGGGCGGCGGGGGCGAAAACCCCTGACCGCACCCGCACCCACACCCGCACCCGCCCAGCCGGACCGCACGAAAGGTGCGCCGCACGACGAACGCACGGCGCACCCAAGCAAACTGAAAGACAGTCAGGCAGTGGCCGCAGCCGCCGCCCTCCCCGCCTGCCGCCCAGAGAACAGACACCCCCCGAGGAACGTCCCCTCCAGCGACCGATACCCATGCACCCCGCCACCCCCGAACCCCGCGACCTCCCCAGCCGCGTACAGCCCAGGAATCGGCGCCCCGGCAGCATCGAGAACCCGCCCCGACAGATCGGTCTGAAGCCCGCCGAGGGTCTTACGCGTCAGGATGTTGAGCCGCACAGCGATCAGCGGCCCGGCGGACGAGTCCAGGATCTTGTGCGCCGACGCCGTACGGCTGAGCACGTCACCGGGATACGAGAGCGCGTTCCGGATGCCCATGACCTGCGCGTCCTTGCTGTACGCGTTGTCGATCTCCCGGTCCCGAGCCTCGATCTGCCGCTGCAGCGAGGCAAGGTCGATCAGACTCGTCCCGGTCAGCTTGTTCATGCCCCGCACCAGCTCGGACAGCGTCTCGGAGACGATGAAGTCCTCGCCGTACTTCTTGAACCGCTCCAGCGGCTCCGGCGTCTGCCAGATGCGCGAGAGCAGCATCCAGATGTCCTTATTTGTTAGATCAGGGTTCTGTTCGGATCCGGAGAGCGCGAACTCCTTCGCGAGGATCTTCTGGGTCGTCACGAACCACGAGTAGTCGTAGCCGGTGTCGGTGATCGACTTGAGGGTGTGGAGGGTGTCGTAGCCCGGCATGTCGGGCGCGGAGAACCGCTTGCCCGTCGCGTCGAACCACATCGAGGACGGCCCGGGCAGGATCCGGATGCCATGGTTCGCCCAGATCGGGTCGTAGTTCTTGATGCCCTCCGTGTAGTGCCACATCCGGTCCGGGTTGACGATCCGCCCGCCCGCCTTCTCGGTGATCCCGAGCATCCGCCCGTCCACGTGCGCGGGCACACCCGTGATCATCGACTTGGGCGCGTTACCCATCCGGGCCGGCCAGTTGGCCCGTACGAGATCGTGGTTGGCGCCGATACCGCCGGACGTCACGATGACCACCTCGGCGCTCAGCTCGAAGCTGCCGACGACCGTGCGCGAACTGGCCTTGCCCCGCGCGGCGGTGCTCGCCTCGAGAACCGCACCGCGTACGCCGGTGACGGTGCCGTTCGTCCGGATCACCTCGTCCACGCGATGGCGGTGCTTGAACGTCACCAGCCCGTCCGCCACCGCCGCCCGCACCTTCTTCTCGAACGGTTCCACCACGGCGGGACCCGTACCCCAGGTGACGTGGAAGCGCGGTACGGAGTTGCCGTGGCCGTCCGCGAGACCGCCGCCGCGCTCCGCCCAGCCGACCATCGGGAACCACTGCATGCCGAGGCCCGCCAGCCAGGACCGCTTCTCGCCGGACGCGAAGTCGACGTACGACTGGGCCCACTTGTAGGCCCAGTAGTCCTGGCCGAGCGGGTCGTCGATGCCCCGGTCGAAGCCGGCCGTGCCCAGCCAGTCCTGCCAGGCCAGTTCCGGCGAGTCGTTGACGCCCATCAGGCCCTGCTCGACGGAGTCGACGAAGAACAGCCCGCCGAACGACCAGAACGCCTGCCCGCCGAGGTTGGTCTCCGGTTCCTGGTCGAGCAGCAGCACCCTGCGGCCCGCGGCGGCGAGTTCGGCCGTGGCGACCAGCCCGGCGAGACCGTGGCCGACGACGATCGCGTCGGCGGTCGTGGCTGCCGCCGAGGCCCCGAAGGCCGTACCCGTCTGGGTGAGGGCGGTGGCGGCGACCGCGCCGCCGGCCAGGGTCAGTGCCCGGCGGCGGCTGACCGGGTCAGTCAAGTGCTCCATGGGGGTGCCTTCCGGGAGGACGTACGGCGGATGCGGGTGCGAGTGCAGATGCAGACACGAATGCGCACGCACGGGCGCGTGGGGCGTCCGCGCGAAGGGTGTGTTTCTGGCGAGCCTGGGGTTACCGTCGGTAGCGCCCAGGGAATCAGGTCGGTACTACTGCGCGGTAGTAGCCGGGAGCCAACGCGTCCGCCCCTCCGTTGTGTCCCGGCGACACCGCACCGACGCGGAAGGGAGAGGCCCATGACGGTCCTCACCGACGTCACCGAGCGGTCCGGACGACCCGACCGCGAGACCGTCGCCGAGGTGCTGCGGGCCATGGCCGCCGACGCGGACGTCCAGGGCCAACTCGTGCACGCGGCCCGGTCGCACTCGCCCGAGGTGGCCCGGCTGGCCGAGGCGGAGACCCACTGGCACGTCACCGCCATGATCAACGCGGCCGGCGCCTGGCTGGGCGACCTCGGTGAGCGAGGACTCGGTACAGGGGACAACGGCATGGGGGACAGCGACGAACTGGGCATCGACACCCAGGACTTCGCCGCCGCGCTCCTCCTCGGCGCCGACCGCGCCGCCCAGGGCGTGCCGATGACCGCCGTACTGCGCGGAGTTCAGGCCGCGCACACCCGCGCCGTCGAGATCACCGTCGACCGCTGCCGCTCGGCCGGTGTCCCCGACGCCGCGCTGCTCACCGCCGTCCTGCGCCTCAAGGAGTACGGCGACGCCCTGCAACGGCATGTCGTCCACGGCTACCGCGCCGCCGAGTGGGACACCCCGCGCGCCCTGGGCGAGCCCCGGGCGCGACTGCTCCGCCGGCTCCTCGTCGAGGGCGAACCACCGCCCGCCGCCGAGGAGTTGACGCGCGCCGGGCTGCGCCAGGACGCCGTACGCCACCTCCTGGTCGCCCACCCGGGCGGCGACCCCGCCCGCACCCGGCGCCTGACCCACCGCCTGGCCGCCCTGCGCGGCTGCCTCTTCGGCATGCTCGACGGCCGGCTGGTGGGCCTGTACCCACGGCTGCCGGCGGGCGAGCGCATCGATGACGGGGAAGGAGAGGGGGAGGGGGAGTGGGGCGAGAACGGTAGCGGTAGCGGTAGCGGTAGCGGTACGGAGGGCGGCGGGCCGCTCGTCGTGGTCTCACCGGCCGTCCCCCTGGACGACCTCCGTGCGGCGTACGGCCTCTGCGTCCGCGCCCTGGACCGGGGTCCGTCTCTGCGCCCCGGCGTGTACGAACTCACCGAGCTGGCTGCCGAGATCGCCCTCGCCGACCAGCCGCTGCTGGGCGCCTGGCTCAGCGCCCGGCTGCTCGCGGACCTGGACCCCCGGGACGACTTCCACCGTCAGATCGCGGTCACCGCGCTGGCGTTTCTCGACCACGGTCGCCGCCTGGACCGGACGGCGGCTACCCTGTTCACCCACCCCAACACCGTCCGCTATCGCCTGGCCCGCCTCCAGCAGCTCACCGGTGAGTCCCTGACCGATGATCTGCCGGGCATCTCCTCCGGACCGCTGGGTACGTTGCACTGGTGGTGGGCGCTGCGGACGTGGCTGGAATCCGGCTCCGACTGAACGCCTTGGGGTGTTTGTGCAAGGGTGTTATGCAGAAGAGACGTACTCAATGCGTACTTAATACATCCTTACTGTAAACAGATAGCATCCGACCGCGATGGTGGACGTCGGCGGCCGGAACGAGGTGGGTCTGGTGGGTGGCATGACGGTGGAGCCGCGTATCGCGGTGGCCGTGGTGACCATGGGAAACAGGCCCGCCGCGCTGAACGCGCTGCTGGAGTCGATCGCCAAGCAGGACGTCGCCCCCGACCGCATCGTGCTCGTCGGCAACGGCTGTCCGCTGCCCGAACTCCCCGGCCTCTCCGGCGAGGTCACCACCATCGAGGTCGACGAGAACCTCGGCTGTCCGGGCGGCCGCAATGTGGCGCTGGCCCGGCTGCGGGAGTTCGGCGACATCGACGTCGTGGTCGACCTCGACGACGACGGCCTCCTCGTCGACCCCGATGTGCTCACCCGCGTACGGGACCTGTACGCCGCCGACCCGCGGCTCGGCATCGTCGGCTTCCGCATCGCCGACGAGAACGGCGTGACCCAGCGTCGGCACGTGCCCCGGCCCGGCGCGGGCGACCCGATGCTCGGCGGGTACGTCACCCAGTTCCTCGGCGGCGGCCACGCCCTGCGCATGGAGATGCTCGACGAGACCGGCGACTGGCCGGCCGCCTTCTTCTTCGCCCACGAGGAGACCGACCTGGCCTGGCGGGCCGTCGACGCCGACTGGAAGATCCTCTACGAACCGCGTCTTCTGCTCCGTCACCCCAGCACCTCGCCCGCCCGGCACGCCATCTACCACCGGGTCACCGCCCGCAACCGGGTCTGGCTTGTCCGCCGTCGGCTGCCGCTGCCGCTGATCCCGGTGCACCTGGCCGTCTGGATCGCGATCACCGTCCTGCGGGCCCGCTCCACGGGCGCGCTGCGGGCCTGGTTCGCCGGCTTCGCGGAGGGCCTGCGTGAACCGGCGGGCGAGCGCCGCCCGATGAGCTGGCGAACGGTGTGGAGACTGACGAGACTGGGCCGCCCACCGATCCTGTGAACCGAGTGGTCCCGTGGGGTCCGCGATACGAGGGCCCCGGCCGTCACCTCTGGCGACCGGGGCCCTCTCGCGTATCCGGATCCGGCCGCGACGGCGACACTCCCCCGAGCTGCGCGTCATACGCGCGCACCCTCGGACCGGCTCCGTTGAAGTGATCACATCAGGCCACGCCAACAAATCGCTAACATGTGCGTCCGGCAAGCCAACGAGACGGCAGTGGGGCGAGAACATGCGGCGCGGTCTGCGGTTCGGACTGCTGGGCGCGCCGGTCCTGTACGACTTCGACGTCCCCAACGGCCGTACGGGCAACGGAATTCAGCCGATCGGCGGCGGCAAGGTACGAGCACTGCTCGCCGCCCTGCTCCTCGAACCCGGCCGGGTCGTCCCGGTCGAGACGCTCAAGGACGCGCTGTGGGGCGGGGCCCCGCCGGCCTCCGCACAGGCCTCCCTGCACAACCACGTGGCCCGACTGCGCCGCCGCCTCGACGACCCGGCACGCCTCCGAGCAGTCCCGCCCGGCTACCTACTACGGGTGGGCCCGGGCGAGTTGGACGTCCACGTCTTCCAGGCACACGTCGAACGGGCGCGGGCGGCCCACGCCAACCAGGACTGGCGCCGAGTCCTGGGGGAGTGTGCGTCAGCCTTGGCCCTGTGGCGCGGCACGCCACCCCCCGAGACCGTCGGCTACGCCTTCACCCAACGCCTGACGGAGGCCCACCGCCTCCTCCTGGAATGGCGCTACGACGCCGAACTGCACATCGGCGGCCCCCGACTGGCCTCCCTGGTCCCGGAGTTGACGGCCCTGGCCGCCGAAAACCCCCTACGCGAGTCCTACCACCGCCAGTTGATGCTCGCCCTCCACCGCACAGGCCGCCGAGCCGAATCCCTCGCCGTCCACCGCGACCTGCGCAACCGCCTGCTGGAGGAACTGGGCGTGGAACCGGGGGCGGCGGTACGGGCGGCGCATGTGGAGGTGCTGCGGGTTCTGGGGGGTCCGGAAGGCCGACCGGAGCCGGAGGTTCCGGGCGGCGCCGCGATGCCCGCCGACCTTGCGATGCCCACCGACCTCGCGGTTCCCTACGTCCCCGCACAGCCGACGTCGGGTTCGGCGGCCCCGCGACCGACGCCTGCCTCGACCCCGCAGCCCGTCCCACGACCGGCTCCCGCCCCGACAGCGAGAGTCCCCGCGTCGACACCACAGGTGGCGTCGGCATCAGCACCGCCCCCCATGCCCCACCCCGCCCAACTCCCCCCGCCCCCGACCCACTTCACCGGCCGCACCTCACTCACCGAGGCCCTGCGCCGGACCCTCGCCCCGGACAGTCACCCCGGCCCCGACGACGTCACGCCCATCACCCCCGTGGCCGTGATCCACGGCATGCCCGGCGTGGGCAAGAGCGCCTTCGCACTGCACGCCGCCCACGCCCTCAGAGACCGCTTCCCCGACGGCCAGCTGTACGTCGACCTGCACGGCACCACCCCCGGTCCCGGCACACCCCCGCTCACCCCGGCCCACGCCCTCACCGCACTACTGCGCGACCTCGGCGTCGAGCCGTACCGCATCCCCGAACACCCGGACGCGGCAGCCGCGTTGCTGCGCTCGCTGCTCGCGCCGACCCGCACGCTGATGGTCCTGGACGACGCCCAACGTGCCGCGCAGGTACGGCCGTTGCTCCCAGCGGGCCCGGGATGCGCGGTGATCGTCACCAGCGGATCCCCGCTCACCGCCCTCGACGGCGCCCGCCGCTTCCCTCTCACCCCCCTGACCGCCAGGGAGAGCGCCGAGTTGCTGCGCGCCGTCTCCGGACGGGACGGCCTCGACGCCATCCACCCCCTCGTCGACCTCACCGGCCGCCTCCCGCTCGCCCTGCGCGTGGTGGCCGCCCGGCTCGCCGCCCGCAGGGCCCTCACCCCGGACCTGCTCGCCGCTCAACTGGCCGCATCTGCAAGGAGGTTGCCGTATCTGGAGTACGACGACCTCAGCGTCCGCCGCTCCCTGGCCGGCGCCCACGACGCGCTGCGCACCTCCGCTCACGAGGCCGACCGCGACGCCGCCCTCGCCCTGCGCCGCATCGGCACCCTCGACCTCCCCACGTTCGACGTCCAGCTCCTCGCCCGCCTCACCGCGACCGACGAACACCGCGCCGAGGCGGCCCTGGACCGCCTGACCGACGTAGCCCTCCTGGAGGAGACGTCGTACGGCCACTACGCACCCCACGACCTGGTCCGGGACTTCGCCCGCGAACTGGCCGCGGCCGAGCAGGCGGCCGAAGCAGCGGGCGAAGAGACGGCCGCCGCCCCAGCCACCCGGCGCGGTTGACGCGCGTCACTTGGCGTCGGCATAGCACTCCACCACCGCCGTACTGAACGGAAACCGCACCGGCGTCTCCCCGAACGTCAGCCGTCCCGCCAGCTCCGCCGCCTCCCGGATCGCCGCCGCGACCGTCTCCGCCTCCTCCTCGGGACAGTGCACGATCACCTCGTCGTGCTGGAAGAAGACCAGCTCGGCCGCCATCCCCGCACAGGTCCTGCGCAGCGCGGCGAGCAGCAGCAGCGTCCAGTCGGCGGCGCTGCCCTGGACGACGAAGTTGCGCGCGAAGCGGCCCCGGGCACGGGAGTTGGAGGAGGCGTACCCCGGCACCCACTCCTGCGCCTCCGCACTCGCCGGCCCGCTGCCCTCGTCCTCCGAGAGCGGGATACCGGCCTCCTCCACCGAGTCGTCGCCGGTCCGCACGGCCGGAGGACACGTACGCCCCAGCCAGGTCCGTACGAGCCGCCCCTCCTCTCCCGCGCGGGCGGCCTCGTCGACGTACGCCACCGCCTTCGGGAACCGGCGTCTGAGCGCGGCGAGGTTCTTGAGGCCGTCCCCGGACGTCTGCCCGTACACCGCGCCCAGCACCGCGAGCTTGGCCTGCTCCCGGTCGCCGGAGAACGCGCGTTCGGAGACCGACTGGTACAGGTCGGTCTCCCGCCCCGCGACCTCCATCAGCCCGGGGTCGCGCGAGATGGCGGCCAGCACCCGCGGCTCCATCTGGTCGGCGTCGGCGACCACGAGCCGCCACCCCGGGTCGGCGACCACGGCCCGCCGGATCACCTTGGGGATCTGCAGTCCGCCCCCGCCGTTGGTGACCCAGCGCCCGGTGACCGTCCCGCCCGCGAGGAACTCGGGCCGGAACCGCCCGTCCCGCACCCAGTCCTGAAGCCAGGACCAGCCGTGGGCGACCCAGATCCGGTACAGCTTCTTGTACTCGACGAGCGGCTTCACCGCAGCATGATCAAGACTCTCGATCTCCCATCGCCGCGTGGACCGCACCTTGATCCCGGCCTGCGCGAAGGCCTTGACGACATCGGCGGGCAGATCGGGCCGCACCCGCCGCCCGAACGCCGCCGACACCTCGTCCGCCAGCTCGGCGAGCCGCCGGGGCTCACCACCGCCCGCGTACCGCTCGCCCAGCAGTTCGTGGAGCAGCTCCCGATGGACGTCCGCCCGCCATGGCAGCCCCGCCGCGTTCATCTCGGCGGCCACCAGCATCCCCGCCGACTCGGCGGCCGTCAGCAGCCGCATCCGGTCCGGGTGCGCGGTCGCGTCGTGCCGGCGCTGCTGGTCGGCGTACACCTCCAGCAGATCCGCCAGCGGCAGCCGGACGCTCTGCGGCTCGAACAGCGGCGACTGCGCGCCGGGCTCGGCGGCCCGCTGCGGCGGATCCGGCGGTACGGGACCACCGCGCAGCCGGCCGAGGGCCGCCGCCGCGGACCGGGGCTCACCGAGCCGCCCCTCGTGCCCGAGCAGCAGCGTCTCGGCGTCCTCGATGTCGTAGCACCGCTCGACTCGCACCCCCGTGGCGAGCAGCCGCGGATAGACCTCGGCGGTGGACCGCCACACCCACCGCGTGACCTCCGGCCGGTCACGGACGGCCGCGCCGAGATCCCCCTCCCGCCGCACCGGCCCGACGGGCAGCCCGTCCGGACCGAGGGGGGCGATCTCCACGCCGCCGTCCTCGGCCGGAGCGAGCGCCCAGCGCTCGGCGGTGTCCGCCATCCCTGCCATGTCCGAGAGTGTGGCAGGAGGGTCTGACAATGCGCCTGACCTGGACTTTCAGCCCTTCTCCGCGCCCTTGCCCTCACCCTTCCCCTCGAAGTCCACCTTGATCTTCGCGAGGGCCGCGACGACGTACTCCTCCGTCGCCGCCTTGGTGAGCCCGACGCCGGACAGCACGCCTTCGCCGTTCTCGAACTCCAGCAGGGCGAGCAGGATGTGCTCGGTGCCGACGTAGTTGTGGCCCAGGCGCAGGGCCTCGCGGAAGGTGAGTTCGAGGGATTTCTTCGCGTTGGCGTCGAAGGGGATGAGGGCGGGGTCGTTCTCGCCACGTGGGGGGAGGCCGGCGGTCGCGGCCTCGCGCACGCTGTCCAGGGAGACGCCCTGCGCGGTGATCGCCTTCGCCCCGAGGCTCTCCGGGTCGGCGAGGAGGCCGAGGACCAGGTGCTCGGTGCGGATCTGGTCGTTGCCGGCGGCCTTGGCCCCTTCCTGGGAGAGGACCACCACGTTCCTGGCCCGTGGCGTGAAGCGGCTGAAGCCCTGGCTCGGGTCGAGGTCCGACTCGCCCTTCGGCACGAACCGCTTCTGCGCGGCCTGCCGGGTGACGCCCATGCTCCTGCCGATGTCGGTCCAGGAGGCCCCGGAACGCCGGGCCTGGTCCACGAAGTGCCCGATCAGATGGTCGGCCACCTCCCCGAGGTGATCAGCGGCGATCACCGCGTCCTGGAGCTGTTCGAGGGCGTCGGTGTGCACTTTCTTGATGGCCTCGATGAGGTCGTCGAGACGTACGGAGGCCCGGACGGGCTGATTGGTCGTCATGTGTCAACCGTAGGTTGGCAGTGGCGAACTGTCAACCAAGAGTTGACACTCGAAGCCGGCGGACATGGCACGATCGACAGGTGACCAGCAGCACCGACAACACCAGCAACACCGTCGAACAAGCCTTCAAGGCGGCCCTGTACGCCGACACGGACACGACCCTCGACACGGGCGCGTCCCTCCTCGCCGCCGACCCGACGGCGGACGCCGAACTCGCCCGCCGCGGCGAGGAGTTCGTGGCGTCGGCCTGGCGCCGGGGCTGGCAGCCGGCGGATGTCGTACGCCTGGTCCGCCGAGAACTGGACGAAACACACGTACGAGCGGTGACGACCCTGATAGTCACCCAGGCCCGCGACGACCGATCCCGGGACCACCGCTGGACGGCACAACTGACCGACCTGCGTACGCAGAGCACGCCACCCGCGGCCCGCACGGACCGCTTCACCCACGCGACGACGATCTTGGAGCTGTACCGCCTCCTGCTGACACTGCCGACGCTGGAGCCCTTGGACGGCGGTTCGACCGGTGGAGGAGCCCGCCCGGAGTCCCGAATGCTGCCCCGTATCCGCGCGCTGCTGGCGAAGGCGGAGGCGACGGGCTTCCCGGAGGAGGCGGAGGCGCTGAGCGCGAAGGCCCAGGAACTGATGGCCAGACACAGCATCGACGAGGCCCTGCTGGCAGCCGGCGCCCCCGCACCCGACGCCCCGCGCGCGTGCCGCCTGGGCGTGGACGCGCCGTACGAGGAGGCGAAGGCGGTCCTGCTCCACGCGGTGGCCGACGCGAACCGCTGCCGAGCGGTGTGGAACGAGGCGCTGGGCTTCTCGACGGTGGTGGGCTTCGAGCCGGACCTGGAGACGGTGGAACTCCTGTACACGTCGCTGCTGGTGCAGGCCACGACGGCGATGACGAGGGCGGAGGCGGTGCAGCGGGCGCAGGGTCGCAGGCGCACAAAAACATTCCGCCAGTCCTTCTTGGCGGCCTACGCCCACAAGATGGGCGCACGCCTGGAGGAGGCGGCAGCAGCGCAAACTCCGGCGCCCGAGGCCGCCGACTCCCTACTCCCGATCCTGGCGACCCGGGACCTGGCGGTCACGGCCCACGTGACCCACCTGTTCCCCACAACAACGACAACCCGTCTACGGGGCGTAACAGACGAGGCAGGCTGGACAGAGGGCACAACAGCAGCAACCAAGGCAGCCCTACACGACCGCAGACGCCTACCGGGCGCCTAGGTCCACCTGCCCGACTGCGGCCCGCCGGAGGCTGGCCGCGCAGTTCCCCGCGCCCCTGAAGGCGCCGCGCGTCCCGATCGGTCTGTCTGCGGGCCGGTGGGGGTTGGTCGCGCAGTTCCCCGCGCCCCTGAAAAACCAGCCCGTCCCAAGCTGTCCGGCTGCGGGTCGGTGGGGGTTGGTCGCGCAGTTCCCCGCGCCCCTGAAGGCGCTGCGGGTCCCGATCGGTCTGTCTGCGGGCCGGTGGGGGTTGGTCGCGCAGTTCCCCGCGCCCCTGAAAAACCCGCCCGTCCCGATCTGTCCGGCTGCGGGTCGGTGGGGGTTGGTCGCGCAGTTCCCCGCGCCTCTGGAGGGGCGCTCCAGCGGGCCGGAGTTCGCAGGTGTCGAGGCGCGCGGCCAGCTCGTCCGCTGCCTCCCGCCCAGCCGCGGGCATGCGCGCCGTTGGGCGGCGCCCGTCAAACCCGCCCAGCTGCGGGCATGCGTGCCGCTAGGGGCGGCACGGGTGGGCGCAGCGGCACCCCGTACAGCGCCGGGCCGCGCGACCCACCCCGAGGTTCACGTCAACGCCGGGTGCCTTGGACGCCGCCCACCCCCGAGGTTCACCTCAACACCGGTGCCGTGGACACCGCCACCCCCCCCGGAGGGACCCCCTCAGGACCCCAACCCCGCCGTAGGCAACCCCGACGGAAGTTGCCCGCCCTCCGCCTTCGTGTACGTCTCCGTGCCGAGACCGCTCTCCCACGTCACCTTCATCGACGTCGCGTCAACGGAGTCGACCATCCCCTCGGCCCGGTCCTTGTTCCCGTCGGAGCACGTGAGCCGGATCATCTGCATCCCCGTCTCCTTGCCCGCCGTACCACTGCAGACCATCCCCCCGGTCGCGAACAACCCGGCCTTCGCCCCGGTGACCACCAGCGCCACAGCACTGCCCTTGCTGGTGGTCAACCAGCTGCCCGCCAACGCCGTGTCCGCCGCGGTCGTACCTCCGCTGCCCGAGCCCGAGCCCGAGCCCGAGCCCGAGCCCGAGCCCGAGCCCGAGCCCGAGCCCGAGCCCGAGTCGGAGGGCGACGGCGAAGAGGACGCGGCCGACGAGCTCGTACCGCCGCTCGCCGCCCCGTCGTCCGACCCCCCGTCACCACTGCACCCGGCCAGCACCAGCACACCAGCCACCCCTACCACCGACGCCACACCAGCCCTGCGCAGCAGCCCGCGCGCGTACGACACCGAAGTCACCGAAGTCATCGAGTTCAGCGAAGTCACCGGGAAGCTCCCAACCAGTAGCCGCCGGCAAGAGCCGTCACGACCGCACGACAGGACCGCAGCAAGCTACCAGGACGACTTGCGAACCCCTGGGAGGAACCCTGCATGCGCCTGTGAACGCAGGCTCACCCGGGACAGCCCGAACGCCCGGAAGTACCCGCGGGGCCGCCCGTCCACCTGGTCCCGGTTCCGCACGCGCGTCGCACTCGCATCCCGAGGCTGCCGTTCCAGCTCCCGCCGCGCGGCAGCCCGCTCCGCCTCCGACGACCCCGGCCGCCGGATGATCTCCTTCAGCTCGGCCCGCCGCTCCGCGTACCGCGCGACGATCTCCTGCCGCTTCCCGTTCTTCGCGATCTTGCTCTTCTTCGCCATGCCGCTACTCCCTTACCCCTTCTGCCCTTTCCGTCCCCTCAGACCCTGACCCCACGCGCCCTGATCCGGGCCACCGCCGCCTCGACCCCGATCGTGTCCACGGTCTTGATCCCCTTCGTGCTGAGCCGCAGCCGCACGTGCCTGCCCTCGCTCGGCAGCCAGTACCGCTTCGACTGGATGTTGGGGTTGAAGCGGCGCGACGTACGCCGGTGCGAGTGGCTGATGTTGTTGCCGAAGCCCGGCTGGGCGCCGGTCAGCATGCAGTGGGCGGACAAGGTGACGCACCTCTCTCGGTTGGATCTCGTTCAGGTTATGCAAATGGAAGTCGTTTTCAGTAAGATACCAGCATGGCTCGCAACGAACTCCGGCCGGTCATCAAGCTCCGGTCCACGGCCGGGACCGGCTACACGTACGTCACCCGCAAGAACCGCCGCAACGACCCGGACCGTATGACCCTGCGCAAGTACGACCCGGTCGCCGGCCGTCACGTCGACTTCCGAGAGGAGCGCTGATCAGCCGCCATGCGTAAGGGAATCCACCCGGCGTACGGGCCCGTCGTCTTCCGCGACCGGGCCGCCAACCACGCCTTCCTCACCCAGTCCACGATGACCAGCGAGAAGACGGTCGACTGGGAGGACGGCAACACCTACCCCGTCGTCGACGTCGAGATCTCGAACATCAGCCACCCCTTCTACACCGGCACGGCCCGCGTCCTGGACACGGCCGGCCGCGTGGAGCGCTTCGAGCGCCGGTACGGCAAGAAGGGCTGAGGGACCACACGTGCAGGCGCACAAGCATGAGCACGAGCCGTCCGGAACGGCTCACGAGCTCTCCGTGGCGATCGTCGGCGGACTCCACGCCGACGCCCGCAAGGCAGCCGTCGCCCGGCTGCTCGTCGACGTCCCCGGCAGCGTCGTACTCCACCACGACCTCGCCACGGCCGTCGCCGGCACGGTCGTCCGGACCGTCAGCGACGCCGGCGGCATCCTCTCCGCGGGAGAGGCGCCGCTGGTCAACGACTGTGCGTGCTGTGCCCTGCGCGAGGACCTCGTCCCGGAGCTGCGGCGGCTCGCGGACGCCGGGCTGACCCGGCTGGCCATCGTCGAACTGTGGGACTCCGTCGAGCCCAAGGCGATGGCCGAGGTGGTGACGGCCGGCGGTCTCACGGTCACCGGCGTCATCACCGCCGTCGACCCGGCACTGCTGCTGCCGTACCTCGGCAACGGCGACGACCTGGCCGAACGCGGCCTCGCCGCCGCGGCCACCGACCAGCGCACGGTCGCGGACACCTTCGCCCGCCAGCTGGAGTACGCCACCGTCCTCGCCCTCGTCGACTCCCCGGAGGCCGACGACGAGGACCGCGAGCTGCTCGCCCAGCTCCACCCGACAGCCCGCCAAGTCCCCGTAACGGGCGGCCACCCAGGGGACTTGGCGGGCGCGACCGGCGCGACCGGCGCGACCGAGGGGGACGCGTCCCCGCTCTCCCCCCTCGCCTCCGCCGCCCTCGCCGGATTCGACGTCGAGGCCGCCGCCGCTGCCCAGCACCCGGCGTGCGCCCTGCTGCCCGCCGAGGCCGACGCGCACGGCGTGTCCACCCTCGTCTGGCACCGGCGCCGCCCCTTCCACCCGGAGCGGCTGTACGAGGCGCTGGAGGACCTGACCTGTGCCGCAGCCCGCAGCCGGGGCCGGTTCTGGCTCGCCGACCACCCGGACACGCTGCTCCACTGGGACGCGGCGGGCGGCGCCCTGTGCGTGGAGAGCGCGGGCCCCTGGCTCGCCTCGCTCCCGGACGCCGCCTGGGACATGGTCCCGCCCGTGCGCCGGGCCGCCGCCGCCCTCGACTGGCACCCCGAGCACGGCGACTGCTGCCAGCACCTGGTGTTCACGTCCCCGGGCCTCGACCGCGACGGACTCGAACAGCTCCTGGAGTCCTGCCTGCTCACCGACGCCGAGTACGCGGGCGGGCGCGGCGCCTGGAAGCTCCTGCCGCCCGCCTTCGACACCCTCCTGGAGGTCTGACCCCGCCATGGCCCGCAAGATCGAACGCAAGCCCGTCAAGGCCCGCCCCAACCCGCTGGACGCCGCCAAGATCACGTACATCGACTACAAGGACACGGATCTGCTGCGGAAGTTCATCTCCGACCGGGGCAAGATCCGCAGCCGCCGCGTCACCCGCGTCTCGGCCCAGCAGCAGCGCATGCTCGCCCGCGCGATCAAGAACGCCCGGGAGATGGCGCTGCTGCCGTACGTGTCCCGCTAGCCCCACGCATACCTTCAGCCCCGTACCCCCGCCTCCATTTGTCCCAGGAGGTGGGGGTACGGGCGTGCTGGGGGCCCGTGGGGGGAACGCGTAGGGGCGCGCGTGCGTCAAGGTGGGTAGCGGCGCGAACACCCCGCGTGCACGTGCATCTGACCGTGCGCATGCGCATGCATACGCCCGTGCATACGTCCATGCGTCTGCACGTGAACAGAGTTATGATCCGGGTCAGTTGACCACTGCATCAATGGCCTCACCAGCCAGTGCACCACCAGGGAGCGACCTGTGGACCACGACGTGTACGACGTTGGCGTAGACGATGAGTCCGGCGTGTACAACGGCATGGCCGCCGCGCGGCTGGACGGCGTCGCCGCCTGGCAGAAGAGCCGGCACAGCAACTCGCAGGGTTCCTGTGTCGAGTTCGCGCGGCTGCCCGGCGGCGAGGTGGCGGTACGCAACTCCCGTTTCCCCGACGGTCCGGCGCTCGTCTACACGAGGGCCGAGATCGAGGCGATGCTCCTCGGCATCAAGGACGGCGAGTTCGACCACCTGATCGCGAGCTGACCGCCCCGCTTCCGTCCCGGCGCCGAAGCCGGTCGAAGCGGGGCGTAACCACTGTTCAACTCACGGTGACGCGCGTAGAATCGAGGCCCGAAAAAACGCTCCGCCTCACTCCGCGGAGTGCAGCCGGAACAGCGCCCAGACGACCTTGCCGCCCAGTGAGCCCGAGAGCGGGTGCCAGCCCCAGCTGTCGCTGAACGAGTCGACCAGGAACAGTCCGCGCCCCGACTCGGCCGAGAAGTCCTCCGAGAACTCCTCGGCGTCGTACGCCACCGGACTCTCCCGGCTCGGATCGCGCACCGCGCACACCAGTCGCTCGGTCCAGCGCATCAGATGCAGCCGTACGGGCGGCTCCTGGGCCGGCGAGAGTGGGGTGTCCGCGGGCACCGCGTGCCGCAGGGCGTTGGTGACCAGCTCGGAGACGACCAGACAGACGTCGTCGAAGCGGTCGCCGACGTCCCACTGGGCGAGTGTTCTGCGGCTGAACTGCCGTGCCTCGCGCACCGCTTCGTAGCGGGCGGGCAGCGCACACGACGCGGCGTTGGACACGGTCGAGGGATCCAGCGGCGGAAGCCCCTGCCTTAACGGCTCGAGCATGGTCGATCCATTCATCCCCATGCGAGGCACTCCCGGGAGATCGCGGTCGTTGCGAAGCAGTCATTGCGTTGCAGCGGTGGCGCGAGACCATGGTTTCGGATGCGTACGGCGGATGCAAGGGCAGATGCACGTGCACGCGCCCCAATTGGACCCTCCCGTACCGCTTCTTGGTCATTTTTTCCGCCAACTTTTCACCTCTGGCCGGTCTTCCCCTTGCCCCATCCTGTGCGTACGCTCTGACGTCTTCCCATTTGAGTAACCGGACGAGTACTGCTCGGAGTGTTTTAGTGGCAGACTGCGGCCCCTGGAGAGGTTGGGGAGGTTGTCGAACGTGAGCGCGGGAGAGCCGGGATCGGTGGTGCGGCGCATGCTGCTCGGATCACACCTGAGGCGACTGCGTGAGGCACGGGGGATCACGCGCGAGGCGGCGGGTTACTCGATCCGCGCCTCCGAATCGAAGATCAGTCGTATGGAGCTGGGCCGGGTGAGCTTCAAGACGCGGGACGTCGAGGACCTGCTGACGCTGTACGGCGTGAGCGACGAGGCCGAGCGCAACGCGCTCCTCTCCCTCGCCAGGGAGGCCAACGTCGCGGGCTGGTGGCACAGTTACTCGGACGTCCTGCCGAGCTGGTTCCCCACCTACGTGGGCCTGGAGGGCGCGGCATCACTGATCCGCGCCTACGAAGTCCAGTTCGTGCACGGCCTGTTGCAGACCGAGGCCTACGCGCACGCCGTCGTCGGACGCGGCATGAAGGGCGCGAGCCCCGACGACATCGAGCGCCGGGTCGCGCTGCGCCTGGAGCGGCAGAAGAACCTCCTCTCCGACGGCGGCCCGGAGTTCCACGTCGTCCTCGACGAGGCGGCGCTGCGTCGGCCGTACGGCGACCGCGAGGTGATGCGCGGCCAGCTCCAGCATCTGATCGAGATCTCCGAGCGGCCCAACGTACGGCTGCAGATCATGCCGTTCGGCTTCGGCGGGCACGCGGGCGAGAGCGGCGCGTTCACCATCCTGAGCTTCCCGGAGTCGGACCTGTCCGACGTGATCTTCCTGGAGCAGCTCACCAGCGCGCTGTACCTGGACAAGGCGGAGGACGTCACCCAGTACGAGAAGGCGATGAAGGAGCTGCAGCAGGACAGCCCCGGGCCGGACGAGAGCCGGGACCTGCTGAGGGGCCTGCTGCAACTGTCGTAACCGGTGCGCCGGTTGATCCCCCAACTCCCTTGGAACGCACGTACGATGACGTGCGATCAGACCGTGATAAGGGCTTTACGGTATTGAGGGATTGAGGGATCACATGCCAGCACCTGCGTACTACTTCACCGACCTCGCGCAGCAGTACATCGGCGGTGAGTGGCGCCCGGGCACCGGCTCCTGGGACATCATCGACTTCAACCCGTACGACGGCGAGAAGCTCGCCTCGATCACGATCGCCACGGTGGACGAGGTCGACGAGGCGTACCGCGCCGCCGCCGTGGCCCAGAAGGAATGGGCCACGACCAACCCGTACGCCCGCCGCGCGGTCTTCGAGAGAGCCCTGCGCATCATCGAGGACCGGGAGCAGGAGATCGCCGCGGCGATCATCGCCGAACTCGGCGGCACGCACCTCAAGGCCGGCTTCGAACTGCACCTCGCCAAGGAGTTCCTGCGCGAGTCGATCCGCCTGGCGCTGACCCCCGAGGGAGAGATCATCCCCTCGCCGGTCGACGGCAAGGAGAACCGCGTCTACCGCGTCCCGGTGGGTGTGGTGGGCGTGATCAGCCCCTTCAACTTCCCCTTCCTGCTCTCCCTGAAGTCGGTCGCCCCGGCCCTCGCGCTCGGCAACGGCGTCGTCCTCAAGCCGCACCAGGACACCCCGATAGTCGGCGGCTCCCTGGTGGCGAAGATCTTCGAGGACGCGGGCCTGCCGCCGGGCTTGCTGAACGTGGTCATCACGGACATAGCCGAGATAGGCGACGCGTTCATAGAGCACCCGATCCCGAAGGTCATCTCCTTCACCGGCTCGGACAAGATCGGCCGCCACGTCGCGACCGTCGCCGCGCCCCTCTTCAAGAACGTGGTCCTCGAACTCGGCGGCAACAGCGCCCTGGTGGTCCTGGACGACGCGGACATCGACTACGCGGTCGACGCGGCGGTCTTCAGCCGGTACGTCCATCAGGGCCAGGTCTGCATGGCCGCCAACCGGGTCCTGGTGGACCGCTCGATCGCCGCCGAGTTCACCGAGAAGTTCGTGACCAAGGTCAAGTCCCTGAAGGTGGGCGACCCGAGCGACCCCACCACGGTCATCGGCCCGGTGATCAACTCGTCCCAGGCGGAGGCGCTCTCGGGCGTGGTGCGACGGGCACTGGAGGACGGCGCGACGGCGTTGCTGCACGGCACGACGAAGGACAACCTGGTCGAGCCCTCGGTCCTGACCGACCTCGCCGCCGACTCGCCCCTCCTCCAGCAGGAGATCTTCGGCCCGGTGGCCCTCCTCGTCCCCTTCGACGGCGAGGAGGAGGCGGTCCGCCTGGTCAACAACACGCCGTACGGCCTCAGCGGCGCCGTCCACACGGCCGACGTCGAACGTGGCATCGCCTTCGCCAAGCAGATCGACACGGGCATGTTCCACGTCAACGACGGCACGGTCCACGACGAGCCCCTGGTCGCCTTCGGCGGCGAGAAGTCCTCGGGCATCGGCCGCCTGAACGGCGAGGCGACGGTGGCGGCGTTCACGACCCAGAAGTGGATCTCTGTGCAGCACGGGCGGAGCGGCTTCCCGTTCTAGAACCTCTTGGGCTGGAACCTCTTGGGGGACCCGAGGGCTTTAGGACGGCATCTGTCCTAAAGCCCTCGTAGCGTCATCGGTGTCAGGCAGCAACGCCTGTACGACCCGATGAAAGGCGGCCGACCATGGTCACTCACGTCCCCACCGAGGCGCCCGGCGATGAGCGCGGAGCCCTGCTCGCGTTCATCGAGGAGCAGCGCGGCGGTATCCGGCGGGCCCTGCTCGGGCTGACCGAGGAGCAGGCGGCCTCGCGTCCGAGCGCCAGTGAGCTGTCCCTCTCGGGGCTGCTCAAGCATGTCGCCGAGGTCGAGCAGGGCTGGATCGCGCGGGCCAAGGGCGAGCCGCCGGCCGTCAAGCGGGACGCCTCGAACTGGCACGAGTGTTTCGCGCTCGTCGAGGGGGAGACGGTCGCGTCGCAGCTCGCGTACTGGGAGAAGACCGCCGCCGAGACCGAGGCGTTCCTGCGGTCCGTACCGAGCCTCGACGACACCTTCGCGCTGCCGCCGGACCCCTGGTTCCCGCCGGAGGGCCGGGTCTCGATGCGCTGGCTGGCGCTGCACCTGATCCGCGAGACCGCCCGGCACGCCGGTCACGCCGACATCGTCCGCGAGTCCCTCGACGGCGCCACCGCCTTCGAGCTGGTGGCCCGGGAGCGGGCCGCTTGACGCCGGGGTCCTAATGTGGCCGCATGTCAGCGATTCGTCTCCTCGTGCTCGGCGCGGTCCGTCAGCACGGGCGGGCCCACGGCTACCAGGTGCGCAACGACCTGGAGTACTGGGGCGCGCACGAGTGGTCCAACGCCAAGCCCGGCTCGATCTACCACGCGCTCAAGCAGATGGCCAAGCAGGGACTGCTGATCGCGCACGAGGTCGCCCCCTCCACGGCCGGCGGCCCGCCGCGCACGGAGTACGAGATCACCGAGGCCGGCACGGAGGAGTGCTTCCGGCTGGTGCGCGAGGCGCTGACCTCGTACGACCAGAAGATGGACATGAAGTCGGCGGCGATCGGCTTCATCGTCGAACTGCCCCGCGCCGAGGCCGTGGCGCTCCTGAAGGAGCGGATCCGTGGGATCGACGCGTGGCGGGCCTCCGTCACCGAGCACTACGTCCCCGAGGACGGCCCCGAACAGCTGGGCCACATCGGCGAGATCATGAACCTCTGGATCCACACGGCCGATGCCGAGGCCGAGTGGACGCTGGGCCTGATCGCCCGGATCGAGGGCGGGGCGTACACCTTCGCGGGGGAGGGCGAACCGTTCGTCGGCGTCCTGGCCGAGGGCGAGGCGAACCCGTACGCGACGGGGGAGAAGCATCCCGGGGACGCCAGCTAATCAAGTTTGACCAATCGCTCCCGGCGGGTTACCTTCGATAAGTAATCAAGTTTGACTAGCGAGGAGGGCTCTGTGGCCGACGCGGCGATCACCGTCGAAGGCGCACACAAGAAGTACGGCGACACCCAGGCACTGTCCGGACTCGACCTCCTGGTCGCCCGCGGCACGGTGCACGGCGTGCTCGGGCCGAACGGCGCGGGCAAGACAACCCTGGTTCGCATCCTGTCCACCCTGCTGCGGCCCGACGGCGGCCGGGTCGAGGTGGCCGGCCACGACGTGCTGACCGAGGCCCGGCAGGTCCGCTTCCGCGTCGGCCTGCTCGGCCAGCACGCGGCGCTCGACGAGGAGCTGAGCGGCCGGCAGAACCTGGAGATGTTCGGCCGCCTCTACCACCTGGGCGCCCGCCCCGCGCGCGTGCGGGCCGGTGAACTCCTCGCCCGCTTCGGACTCGCGGACACCGGCCGCAAGGCGGTCCGGCACTACAGCGGCGGAATGCGCCGCCGCCTCGACCTCGCCGCCTCCCTCATCACCGAACCGGAGGTGCTCTTCCTGGACGAACCGACGACCGGCCTCGACCCACGCGGCCGGACGGAGGTGTGGACCGCGGTCCGCTCCCTCGTCGGCGGCGGTACGACGGTCCTGCTCACCACCCAGTACCTGGAGGAGGCCGATCAGCTCGCCGACCGCGTCTCGGTCGTCGACCGGGGCCGGGTCGTCGCCGACGGCACACCGGACGAACTGAAGGCCCGCGCGGGCGGCGACCGCATCGACGTCGTCCTGCGCGACGCGGGCCAACTGGGCGCGGCCGTCGCCCTGTTGCCCGTACCCGCCGACGGCGTCTCCGTGGACCCCGACCGGCGGCTGCTGAGCGCCCCGGTCACCGACCGCATGGCGGCGCTCTCCGGGGTCGTACGGGCCCTGGAGGCGGCCGGGATCGAGGCCGAGGACATCGCCCTGCGGCGCCCGACGCTGGACGAGGTGTTCCTGGACCTCACCGGCGGCGACGAACGGACGAAGGAGGCCGCGTGACGACGTACGAGACGTACAAGGTGATCGGTGGGCCGGGCACGCGCGCGTTGAGCGACTGCTGGACCATGACCCGCCGCGAACTCGCCCATTGGGCGCGGCAGCCGGTCCAGGTGCTCGTCGGGCTGGTCTTCCCGGTGATGCTGCTGCTGATGTTCGGCTACCTGGTCGGCGGCGGCCGGGAGGTGAGCGGAGACTACGTCGACTACCTGGTCCCCGGCATGCTCGTGCTGACCATGGCCTTCGGCCTGGAGGGCACGATGCTCGCCGTCACCCAGGATCTCAACAAGGGCGTGATCGACCGATTCCGCTCGATGCCCATGGCCAACGGCGCGGTCCTGGTGGGCCGTTCGGCCGCCGACATGCTCCAGTCGGCCCTGGGGCTCGCCGTGATGCTCGCAGTGGGGTACGCGATCGGCTGGCGCGCCCACGGGGGCGTGGCGGCCCTCCTGGGGGCCGTGGGCCTGCTCCTGCTGTTCCGCTTCGCCATGCTGTGGATCGGCATCCAGCTGGCCATGGTGGCCGGGAAGCCGGAGCTGGTGCAGGCGGTCCAGATCCTGGTCTGGCCGGTCGGCTTCCTGTCCAACGCCTTCGCCACCCCCGAGTCCATGCCGGGCTGGCTGGGCACGGCCGTCCAATGGAACCCGATGTCCCAGACGGCCACCGCGGTACGCGACCTGTTCGCCAACCCGGGCGGCGAACCGGGCCACCTCTGGGCAGCCGTCGCCTGGCCCCTGGCCCTGCTGGCGGTCTTCTTCCCCTTGGCGGTACGGAGGTTCGGCCGCCTGAGCAGCTGAGGGCTCCGCCGGACGGTGCGGAAACCGCGGGCCGGTGGGGGCTGGTCGCGCAGTTCCCCGCGCCCCCTTACGGGGCGCGGTCGCGCACTCAGTGATGAAACCCGGTGGCC